>NZ_JBFAIA010000007.1:0-126798 GCF_040654455.1 Nonomuraea sp. NPDC050691 | reverse complement strand
AGGGTAGTGACGGTCCAGGCAAGAAGCTTCGGGTCGCCGCTGACCCGAGGATCGGCCAGGGTCCGGGCGACCTGGTGGCCGAATACCGGGCCGGCGACCGCGAGCCCGGCTTCGGCGGGCGCGGGGCGCCGCCCGAGGAGGGGCCCTCGACCGGCTACATCATGAACGGCCGGCACGGCTCGGCGGACCCCGGCCCAGGCGACCGCCGCGACGACTTCGGCCGTCCCGACGACTTCGGCCGCCCTGACGACTTCGCGCGACCTGACGACTTCGCGCGACCTGACGACTTCGGCCGCCGCGACGACTTCGGGGGCTTCGGCCGTCCCGACGAACTCGGCGGCCCCGAGGGCCTCGGCCGGCCCCGCGACCAGCGCGGCGACCTCGGCATGCCGCCGGGCGGCCCCGCGACCGGCGCGCTCTTCTCCGGCGCCGAGCTGTTCGGCGGCGCCCAGCACGCCCCTCAGGGCCCCCAGCGCCACGCCCAGCAGCCGCCCCAGCCCCAGCCCCAGGCGCAGCCCCAGCCGGGCTCCGGCAAGCCCTCACCGAGCATCTACGGCCTGCTGACCGTGTTCACGCTCATGGACGGCTCGGGCGAGGCGTTCGACCGGCTCGCCGAGCAGACCGTCGAGGCCGTGCGCCGCGGCGAGCCCGACACGCTCGTCTACGCCTGCCACGCCGTCAAGTCGGCCCCGCTCCAGCGCATCGTCTACGAGCTCTACCGCGACGAGGTCGCCTACCGCGACCACCAGCGCCAGCCGCACGTGGAGCGGTTCGTCAACGAGCGCCAGAGCATGGTGCTGGCCACCAACGTCATCGAGCTCAACGTCAACGCCGCCAAGGTGGTCCCCCTGCCCACGGTGATGTTCTAGGGGCTCACGAGGGTGTGCGCGGGGCTCAGGTCAGGGCCGCGCGCAGGCGCTCCTCGGAGACGCGCCAGAAGTCGTGCTGCGTCCCGTCGACGAATGTGACGGGAATCATCTCGCCGTATTTCTCCCGCAGCTCGGCCGAGGAGTCGATGTCGACCTCCTCCCACGGCACGCCCAGCTCTCCCGCGACTCTCGCGATGACCTCGCGTGCGTCGTCGCAGAGGTGGCAGCCGGGTCTGCCGAGCAAGGTGATGCTGTGCATGGCTCCCACCGTAGCGTCCCGAACCGGCTGACTTTGTGCGTCGGTTCACAAAAGGATTAACCTGAAAGGCGGTTCGATTCCACCACGCGGCCCACGGCCGCCCGTTCCCTGGAGCTCCGGCACGTGAAGAGCCCGTCCCAACCCCGTGACCGCGGCATCCCCGACGCCACGGTGGCCCGGCTTCCGTTGTATCTGCGGGCGCTGAACGGGATGGCGGAGAAGGCGATCGCGACGGTCAGCTCCGAGGACCTCGCCGTCGCCGCCGGGGTGAACTCGGCCAAGCTCCGCAAGGACCTCTCCCACCTCGGCTCGTACGGCACCCGCGGCGTCGGCTACGACGTCGAGTACCTCGTCTACCAGATCTCCCGCGAACTGGGCCTGACGCAGGACTGGGCCGTGGCCATCGTCGGAGTCGGTAACCTCGGCCGTGCGCTCGCCAACTACGGCGGCTTCGTCTCCAGGGGCTTCCGCGTCGCGGCCCTGATCGACGCCGACCCCGAAGTGGTGGGCGACGACATCGCGGGGTTGAATGTGGAGCACATCGACGAGCTGGAAGCCGTCATCAAGAGGCGCGGGGTCTCCATCGTGGTTCTGGCGACACCGGCTGCGGCGGCGCAGGAAGTGTGCGACCGTGTCGTGGCGGTGGGAGTGACCAGCATCCTCAACTTCGCTCCCGTCGTGCTGTCAGTGCCGGACGGCGTCGATGTCCGTAAAGTCGACCTATCAATTGAATTGCAGATCCTTGCGTTCCATGAGCAACGCAAAGCTGGGGGGCCGCTGATGGCCGTGGACAGCCAGTGAGCATTCTGGCGATCGGACTCAGCCACCGGACAGCGCCGGTGGCCATGCTGGAGCGCGTCTCGCTCACAGGCGACGCGCTCGTCAAACTCCTGCACGACGTGCAGCAGGACGTGTGCGTGGCGGAGACCATGGTGGTCTCGACCTGCAACAGGGTCGAGGTCTACACCGCGGTCGACCGTTTCCACGCCGCCGTCACCTCGGTGTGCGACCTGCTGAGCGTCCACACGGGTGTCGCCCCGGAGGAGCTCAAGCCGCACCTGTACGTCCACTACGAGGAGCGTGCCGTCGAGCACCTCTTCTCCGTGGTGTGCGGCCTCGACTCGATGGTGGTGGGCGAGGGCCAGATCCTCGGCCAGGTGCGCCAGGCGCTCAAGCTGGCCCAGAAGCAGGGCACGGTCGGCGCCGTGCTCAACGAGCTGACGCAGCAGGCGCTGCGGGTCGGCAAGCGCGCCCACACCGACACCGGCATCGACCAGGCCGGGGCGTCCCTGGTCAGCGCGGGCCTGGCGCTGGCCGGCGAGCTGACCGGCCGGCGGGCCCTGGTGATCGGCGCGGGCTCGATGAGCTCGCTGGCCGCCACCACGCTGGCCCGCGCCGGCGTCGCCGACATCGTCGTCGCCAACCGCACCTTCGAGCGCGGCCGGCGGCTGGCCGAGTCGGTCGGCGGCAGGGCGGTGGAGTTCTCCGCGGTTCCCCGAGAGCTGGCGGCGGCCGACATCGTCATCACCTGCACCGGCGCCGGCCACCACCTGGTCACGCCCGAGATGCTGACGCGCGACACGTTCCTGCTCGACCTCGCGCTGCCGCACGACATCGACCCCGCCGTGCGCTCCGTGCCCGGCGTCACGCTGGTCGACCTGGAGACGATCCAGGAGTCCGGCATCGGCTCCCGCGAGGGCGACGCCGTGCGGTCGGTGCGTGAGCTCGTCTCCCAGGAGCTCACGGCCTACCTCGACGCCGAGCGGGCCGCCAAGGTCACCCCGACCGTGGTCGCGCTGCGCGGCAAGGCCGCGAACGTGGTCGAGGCCGAGCTGGGCCGCCTCATGATGCGCATCCCCGGGCTCGACGCCAAGACCCGCGACGAGGTCGCCCTGACCGTGCAACGCGTCGTGGACAAGCTCCTCCATGAGCCGACAGTGCGTGTCAAACAGCTCGCCACCTCACCAGGCGGCGATCATTATGCCGAAGCTCTGCGGGAACTGTTCGATCTCGATCCGTCGATGCCCGAGGCCGTGAGGGAGGTGGAGCTGTGACGTTGCGACTGGGGACCCGGCGGAGTCTGATGGCCACCACGCAGTCCGGGATGGTCGCCGACGCCTACACCGAGCGCACCGGCCGGGCCGTCGAGCTCGTCGGCGTCACCACGTTCGGCGACGTCAGCAAGGCCCACCTCGCGCAGCTCGGCGGCACGGGCGTGTTCGTCAGCGCCCTGCGCGACAAGCTCATGGAAGGCGAGATCGACTTCGCCGTCCACTCGCTCAAGGACCTGCCCACCAAGCGGGACCCGCGGGTGACGCTCGCCGCCATCCCCGCCCGGCACGACCACCGCGACGCGCTGGTCGGCCGGCACAGCTTCGCCGACCTGGCGCCCGGCGCCAGGGTCGGCACCGGCTCGCCGCGCCGCGTCGCCATGCTGCGCGCCATGCGGCCGGACCTCGAGTACGTCCCGATCCGCGGCAACGCCGACACCCGGATCGGCAAGGTCACCTCCGGCGAGCTCGACGCCGTCGTGCTCGCCGCGGCCGGCCTGACCAGGATCGGCCGGACCTCCGAGATCTCCCAGATCTTCGAGGTCGAGGAGCTGATGCCGGCCCCGGGACAGGGCGCCCTCGCCGTGGAGTGCCTGTCCGACCGGGAGGACCTGGTCGACTTCCTCGCCGTCCTCGACGACCCGCGCACCCGTTCGGCCGTGACGGCCGAACGGGAGGTGCTGGCCGCCCTGGAGGCCGGCTGCTCGGCTCCCGTGGGTGCGTTCGCCCACGATGACGGGCAGACTCTCAACCTGACCGCCCTGGTCGTCGCCATCGACGGCCGCCGGGCGGTCCGCAAGTCCACCGCCGGCTCTCCCTCGGAGGCCGTGTCTCTCGCCCGCACTCTCGCGGACGGGATGATCTCCGAGGGGGCCGACAGATTGATGGGGGAGCATTCCCATTGAGCCCCAGTAGTCCAGCCTCCGGCTTCGTCGCCTTCGTCGGCGCGGGCCCCGGCGATCCCAACCTGCTCACGCTCCGCGGCGCAGAGCTGCTCGGCAAGGCCGACTTGGTCGTGCTCGACGAAGACCAGTTCGGCCCGCTGTTGCGCCATTGCCGCGAAGGCGTCGAGGTCGCCTCGGGCGACCTCGTCACGCACGCCAAAGCGGGCCGGTTCGTCGTGCGCTTGTGCGAGGGCGATCCGATGCTGTTCTCCTCGGTCGCCGAGGAGGTCGCCGTGTGCGCCGCGGCGGAGGTGGACTTCGAGATCGTCCCCGGGGTGCCGCCCGCGACCGCCGTGCTCACCTACGCCGGCATCCCGCCGGCGTCCTCGGTGCCGGAGTTCCGCATCGTGGACGCCACCGAGGACCAGGACTGGTCCTCCCACGCCGCCTGCCCGGGCACCCTGGTGATCTACAACGGCATCGGCGAGGCCGTGCCCATCGCCAAGGCGCTCATCGCCGGCGGCAAGGCCGACTCCACGCCCGTGGCGGTCAGCAGCGGCGGCACCACCACCGAGCAGTACACCGTGGTCTCCACGCTCGGCCGGCTCCAGGCCGACCTCAAGCACGCCGGCTTCACCGAGCCCGCGCTCATCGTCGTGGGCGAGGCCGTCGGACTGCGCGACAAGCTGTCGTGGTTCGAGACCAAGCCGCTGTTCGGCTGGCGGGTGCTCGTGCCGCGCACCAAGGAGCAGTCCAGGAGCCTGTCGGAGCAGCTCGTCTCCTACGGCGCGGTGCCCGAGGAGGTGCCGACCATCTCGGTCGAGCCGCCCCGCACGCCGCAGCAGATGGACCGCGCCATCAAGGGCCTGGTCACCGGCCGCTACGAGTGGGTGGCCTTCACCAGCGCCAACGCCGTCAAGGCGGTGCGCGAGAAGTTCGAGGAGTACGGGCTCGACGCGCGGGCCTTCGCCGGGCTCAAGGTGGCCGCCGTGGGCGACGCCACCGCACGGGCGCTGGTCGAGTTCGGGGTCAAGCCCGACCTGCTGCCCTCGGGCGAGCAGTCGTCGGAGGGCCTGGTGGCCGAGTGGCCGCCGTACGACTCCATGCTCGACCCGATCAACCGCGTGCTGCTGCCGCGCGCCGACATCTCCACCGACACCCTGGTGGCCGGCCTGACCGAGCTGGGCTGGGAGTGCGACGACGTCACCGCGTACCGGACCGTGCGGGCGGCGCCGCCTCCCGCGCCGATCCGCGAGGCCATCAAGGGCGGCGGCTTCGACGCCGTGCTGTTCACGTCGTCGTCCACGGTGCGCAACCTCGTCGGCATCGCCGGCAAGCCGCACAACGTGACGGTCATCGCGGTCATCGGGCCGCAGACGGCGAGCACGGCCGAGGAGTTCGGGCTGCGCGTGGACGTGATGGCCGACAAGCCATCGGCCTCCGCCCTCGCGGCCGCCCTGGCCGAGTACGGCGCCAAGCAGCGTTCGGCGGCGCTGGCCGCCGGTGAGAGCCCGCGGCGGCCGTCCCAGAACCGCCGAGGAGCCAGGAGGAGAGCCAAGTGAGTGCCGAGTTCCCGACAGCCCGCCCCCGCAGGCTGCGGCGCACTCCCGCCCTCCGGCGGATGGTGGCCGCCACGAGGCTGCACCCGGCCGACCTCATCCTGCCGCTGTTCGTCAAGGAGGGCATCGACGAGCCGGCGCCGGTCGCGTCGATGCCCGGGGTGTTCCAGCACAGCCGCGACTCGCTGCGCAAGGCCGTCCACGAGGCCGCAGAGGCCGGCGTGGGCGGCGTGATCCTGTTCGGCATCCCGGCCGTCAAGGACGCGCGCGGCTCGGCCGCGGACGACCCCGACGGCATCCTGCAGGTGGCGCTGCGGGACGTCGCCTCCGACGTGGGCGACGCGCTCGTGGTGATCGCCGACACGTGCCTCGACGAGTTCACCGACCACGGCCACTGCGGCGTCCTGACCGGGTCCGGCGACGTCGACAACGACGCCACGCTGGAGCGCTATGCCTCCGTCGCGGTCGCCCAGGCGCGCGCCGGAGCACAGATGGTCGCGCCGAGCGGCATGATGGACGGCCAGGTCGGCGCGATCCGCGCGGCGCTCGACGCCGACGGGTTCGCCGAGCTGCCGATCCTCGCCTACACCGCGAAGTACGCCTCGTCCTTCTTCGGCCCGTTCCGCGACGCCGCCGAGTGCGCGCCGCAGTTCGGCGACCGCAGCACCCACCAGCAGGACCCCGCCGGGCCGCTGGAGGAGGCACTGCGCGAGGCACGGCTCGACCTGGCCGAGGGGGCCGACGCCGTCATGGTCAAGCCCGCCCTGGCCTACCTGGACGTCATCAGGCGCTTCCGCGACGAGGTGGACGTGCCCGTGGCGGCCTACCAGGTGAGCGGCGAGTACGCGATGGTCGAGGCCGCGGCGGCCAACGGCTGGATCGACCGCGACCGGATGATCATGGAATCGCTGGTGTCGATCAAGCGGGCCGGGGCCGACCTCATCCTGACCTACTGGGCGACCGAGGTGGCGCGCCGTCTCTAACGCGGGGGTTTTCCGCCGTGTCCTGTGGCCAGTGCGATAAACTGTGACAACTAGTGCTGGTGTGTCCCGCGTGAGCCCTTGTCGAGAAGCCAGGCCAGGAGCCGGGATCCTTTCAGGCACCAGGCGACGGGAGACACCATGGTGGGGGCACCTCTGACTCGGCGTACCAGAAAACGGTCGCGGCCGTCCCGGATCGACTCCGTGCTCGGCTACGCGGCCCTGGGGTGGCCGAGCGTGCCGGGTGCCTACCCGCTGCGAGAGGGCGCCCGGGCGTGTTCCTGTGACCGGCTCGGCTGTCCCGACCCCGGCGCGCATCCCCTCTCGCCCGCCTGGCAGCTCCAGGCCACGACCGACACCGCCCAGCTCACCCGCTGGTGGGGCCTCGACCCCGAGGCCAACGTGATCCTGCCCACCGGGCGCGTGTTCGACGTCTTCGACGTACCCGTCACGACGGGGCTCACGGCCCTGTCCCGGATCGACAGCGCGCGAGCGCACTCGGGCCCGGTCGCCGCGAACGGCGACCGGGTCCTGTTCTATGTGGCCACCCGCGGCAACCCCGACGACGAGGACGAGTGGTGGTCCTGCCACCTCGACACCGACCCGGCGACCATCGACGACACGCCGGGGCTGCGCTGGCACTGCCGCGACAGCTACGTCCTCGCGCCGCCGTCGCTGCTGCCCGGCGGCCAGTCCGTGTCCTGGCTGCGCCCGCCCGACGGGCGCCCGCTGCCCGACCCGCTGCGCGTCCTGGAGTTCCTGGCCGACTGAGGCCCTGTCCCGGCCGCTGCCCGAGTCGCCGTCGCCGTCCGGCTCCTGGTCGCTATCTGAGCGCGTCCACCGGCTCCATCCGGGCCGCCCGCATCGCGGGGTAGAGCCCCGCCAGCAGGCCCACCAGGGCGCCCGCCACGGGCGCCGCGATCGCCAGGCGCACGTCGAGGAGCGGCGTCCACTGCTTGGCCGCCGAGACGGCGACGACCGCGACCACGCCCACGCTCGCCCCGATGACGCCGCCAGTCAGCCCGATCAGCGTCGACTCCAGCAGGAACTGGGCCGCGATGTGCCGCCGGGCCGCGCCGAGCGAGCGGCGCAGGCCGATCTCCGCGACCCGCTCCATGACCGTGACCAGCGTGACGTTGGCGATGCCGACCGCGCCGACGAGCAGCGACACCAGGCCGAGGATGAGGAAGAGCGCGTTCGCGTCCTCCTGCGCCCCGTCCCTGGCCCTGGTCGGGCTGGACGGCGCGACGACCTGGAGCATGTCGCCGTTGCCGGGGCTGAGCGCGGCCGGCGCCTGCCGGGCGATGAGCCCCGCGGCGCCCAGGTCGGTGTTGACCAGCACCCTCGACACGTCGCGCAGCCCGAACCGGCGGCCCGCGGTGGGCGGCACGACCACGGCGGAGGCGAGGTTCCGCTCGCGGCGCAGGTCTCCCAGGACGCCGATGACCGTGTACGCGTGCCCGTCGATGAAGACCGCGGGCGCGGTGTCGAGCCGGGCGACGCCGAGCATCCTGGCCGCCTCGTCGCCGATGACCGCCACCCGGTCGCCGCGTCTGACGTGCCCGGCATCGTAGAACCTGCCCCGCACCATCCGGCCGCGGACGGCCTCCGGCAGCCCGGTGGACGCGGCCAGCACGGTCAGGCTCCGCGTGGTGACCCGGGCCGGGTCCACGAGGTCGTTGGAGCGTACGGACAGGTTGGCGCCGTCCTCGCTCTCGGCCAGCGCGGCGGCGGAGACCACGCCGCGCAGCCTGGTCAGCCGGTCGATCGCGTCCCACCGCACCAGCGGGACGTCGTCCGTCTCCGGGACCTCGACCGTGACGGCCGTGGCGACCAGTTCGTCGAAGCGGCCCACGATCTGGTTGCCCGCGGTGGCGGCCACGCCGAGCGTGACGACCAGCGTGGTGATGCCCAGCACGGTGCCGAGCGTGGTGAGCGCCGAGCGCACGGGCCTGGCGAGCATGCCCGCGACGGCCTCGCCGATCAGGTCGCGTACGTCCATGGCCCCTCCTCGCCGAGCCGGCGGTGAATGTCCATCACTCCTCCTGCAGCGTGCCGTCGGTGATCCTGGCCCGCCGCCCGGCGCGCTCGCTGACCTCCTGCTCGTGCGTGATGACCACGATCGTCATGCCCTGCGCCCGCAGCTCGTCGAACAGGCCCAGCACCGCCTCGGTGTTGCGGCTGTCGAGGTTGCCCGTCGGCTCGTCGCACAGCAGCAGCGACGGACTGCCCAGGAGGGCCCGGGCGATGGCCGCGCGCTGGCGCTCGCCGCCGGACAGCCGGCCGGGCGGGAAGCCCACCCGGTGTCCGAGGCCGACACGCTCCAGCGCCGCCAGGGCCCGGTCGCGCCGTCCCGCGCGCGGCTGCCCGGTGTAGATCTCGGCGAGCATGACGTTCTCCGCCACGCTGCGGTGGGGGAGCAGGTGGAACGACTGGAAGACGAAGCCGATGCGCTCGCCGCGCAACCGGGTCCGGTCCCTCTCCCGCAGGGTCGTGGTCTCCGTGCCGTCCAGCCGGTAGTGGCCCGAGGTGGGGCGGTCGAGCAGGCCGAGCACGTTGAGCAGCGTGGACTTGCCCGACCCGGAAGGGCCGACGATCGCCAGGTAGTCGCCCCGGCCCACCCGGAGCGAGACGTGCGCCAGGGCGCGGACCGGGGGCTGGGAGGGGAAGTCCCGGCACACGTCCGCGAGCTCGATGACCGGCTGTTCGACGATGGTTTCAGGCAACGCCGACCACCACCCGGTCGCCCTCCTTGAGCGCGCCGGTGACCTCGACGTTCCCGTCGGCGGTCAGGCCCGTGCGCACCTCCACGTCCCTGGTCCTGTCGGTGGCGTACTCGACCCGTACGCGGGCCTTGCCGTCGGCGGAGGTGACCACGGCGGCGACCGGCACGACGAGCACCGGGTCCTCGGTGGCCCCCACCGTCACCCTGGCCGTCACCGCGGCGCCCGCCAGGGCCTTGAGACCCTTCGAGGAGCCCGGCGTGACCACGATCGGCTGCGATCCCGCCGGCGGCGCAACCTTGCCCGGCAGCTTGGCCTTCTCGCCGAACGCGGTGAGCGTCGCCGGGTACGTCCTGCCCGTGTCGAGCTCGATGGTCGCCCGCATGCCTTCGCGCAGCAGCTCCGCCTCCGCGGTCTCGACCGATCCCGTCACCATGAACGACGAGCCGGTCACCGTGGCGACCTCGTCCTGGACCGTCTGCCCGGCCTTGACCGCGGACTTGCGCACCCGGGCGGGCAGCCTGGGCAGGAACACCACCTCACCGGGCGGCACGGTGACGCCGTAGGTCCGCGCGTACTCGGCCAGCATGGCCCGGGCCGCGGCCAGGTCCTTCCCGGCGTTCGTCACCTTGAGCCGGGTCGGTGAGAGCTGCCTGGCCTGGCGCAGCGCCTGCTGGGCCGTGACCACCGCCTCCTGCGCGGCGCGCATGGTCTTGCGCAGCTCCCGCACCTTCGCCGTGCGCCCCTCCCGCGCCTCGTCGAGGACGCGCTCGCGGTTCTCGCGGGCCGCCTCCAGGTCGGCCCTGGCGTTGGAGATCTTCATCTCCAGCAGGCTCGTGTCGGTCGTCTGCTGAGGCGTGGGGACGGGGGCGGGTGTCGCGGAGGACGAGGGTGTGGCGTCCGGGGCGCCGGTGGGCCGGGTCCGGGCCGCTTCCAGCGCCTGCTCCGCTTCGAGCAGCCGCTCCTCGGCCGCCCGCTCGGCCGCGTCGGCGGCGGCCAGCTTGGCGTCGTCCTCCGGCGTCAGCGACCGCGCCTCGGCCTCCTCCAGCGTGGTCCGCGCCGTTCTCAGGTCGGCCCTGGCGTTGGTGAGCTTGACCTTCAGGGGGAGCACGTCCCGCCCCTGGTCGAGTGCCTTCTTCTCGGTCGCGAGGGTCTCCTGGGCGGTCTGTACGGCCTTGCGCAGCGTGTCATACGTCTGCCGGTCGGCCGGCGTCGGCCGCTGGGCCTCGTAGCCCTTCTTCTCGTACAGCCTCGTGACGGCGGCGATCGTGGCCCGGTCGAAGACGCCCGAGACGGGGACCTTGTGGCCGAGCCTGCGCAGGGCCCGCTGCACCTGCTCGATGTCGTCCCCCTTGGTGCCGGGCGCCATCGTGCGGTGCATGGGCACGGACCCGCGCAGCGCGAACACCGGGCGGCCGTTGACCTCCATCAGCACCGCGCCCTCGGCCAGCCGGCCCTGCCGGGGCGCCCGGGTGACCCGCTGCTGCTCGGACGTGCCGCCGACCGCCCCGGCCAGGCTGACCGGAAGCGGCGAGCCGTACTCCAGGGTGCCGCTGACCACGACGGTGCTGACGAGCTTGCGGCGCTCGACGGCGGCGGTGACGAGGGAGGGCCTGGGTGCGGCGCGCCGGGCCGCCTCGTCGGCGGGGGAGCGCAGCCGGGTGCTCACCACCCAGCCCAGGGCGGCGACGAGCACGACGCCGGCGACGACGCCGGTGAGGAGCTTGCGAGGGGATGACATGGTCACATGGGGAAGAGGTCGTTGACCCGCCGCATGATCGCGGTCTCCCGCGGCGTGTAGGCGGTGTAGAAGTCCTTGCCGCATTCCAGGTCGTCGAGCGCGGCCTTGATCTCCTTGTCGAGGTACGGCTTGGCCTCCCCGGGGGAGAGCGTCGGCATGATGTACTCCGGGACCTCACCCTTCTTCGCCTTGGGCGCGGTTTGCGGCAGGTCCGTGCGCTGCTGCCGGCCCTGCCGGTCCTGCTGCTCCAGGAACGCGTTGCGCCCCCGCGCGGCGAGGGCCGAGGGCGCGGTGTCGGAGACCGGGTAGCCCTTGCCCTTCAGGCAGGTGGCCATGGCGCCGGCCAGCTCCACGAGCTTCGGGTCGCTGTCGAGCTCGTCGGTGAACGCCTTCCGCCGAACCGCGTAGTGCTGCTTGTAGTAGTCCATGCCGGACTTGAGGGTCAGCCCGAGGACCTGCTTGGCCCCCGCGACCTCGCAGGCGTTGGACGCCTTGTGGTAGGCCTCCAGCTGGGCGGCGGAGAGCTTCGACTGGATCTTCATGTTGGGATCGGTGGGGGCGTCCTCCGGCTCGACCGCCGGGCTGTCGAACTCCTTGGGGTAGACGTACGAGGCGTAGACGCCGAACCCGTTCTTCTCGCGGTCCTTCCGCATCGCCTCGTAGTCGCCGGAGGCGATCTTGCGATCCTGCTCGGTCTCCTTGATCGGCGGGAGCGTGAACGGGACGTACGTGAAGCCCTTCTGCTTCATGCAGTCGGCCTTGACCGATTCGAGCCGCTGCTTCTTGTCGGCGGCGGCGGGTGCGCTCGCCGCCGCAGCCGGGGTCTTCTCGGCGGAGCCCCCGCAGCCGCCGAGAACCCCGGTCGCGACGATGCTGAGAACGGCGCAAGCCAGACGTGATCGTTTGAGCATGCCGGAGACCATACTTCGTGGAACGGAGTATGGTCAATCCAGGCAATGCCTCCGCTGGCGGTACGGGGTGAGGGTGGAGGCCAGGGTCAGCACGGCCAGCAGCCCCCAGTAGGCCACGTGCTGCCTGGTCAGCTCCTGCGCGTGCAGCACCAGCTCCCCTGAGGCGACCAGCAGGTAGAGGCCCGAGGCCAGCGCCCACCGGAGGTCGCGCGCCAGGTAGGCGCCCGTCGCCGCCAGTCCGAAGGCGGCCACCTCCGCGATGACCCGGCTCAGGCTGATCGGGTAGGTGGTGTCCTCCGACATCCAGTGCGGCCCCGCCCAGGCGGCGGCCACCGCCACGGCCCACCACCACCATGACCTGACCCGCGCCGGTCCTCGGCGGCAGGCGAGCACCAGCAGGCCCGACAGCGCGACCGCGTACCCCGCTCCCACGGTCAACGGGCTGCCGAACTCGAACAGCGCCTGGTGAGTGAGCAGCGAGGGCGAGACCGGCAGCAGAGTGAGGTCGAACGCCGGCCAGCCTCCCGCGAGCGCGACCGCCTTGACGGCGACGACGCCGGTGAGCGGGATCGCCGTGCGCACCCACCCGCGCAGGGTCGCCAGCAGCGCCAGCGCCGACAGCGCCGTCCACAGCGGCAGCGACCCCGCGTACGGCAGCAGCGCGGCCAGGTTCGCCACGGCCGCGGCCGTGACGCCGAGGTGCAGCCCGTCCGCCCACGCGCTGCCCCGCGCCTGATGGATGATCCGGCTGCGGACGCCGCCCAGGAGCAGGCCCCGCGTCTCCCGGAGCTCCGGGAACGAGCGACCGGGGGCGGTGGACTCCAGGAGGACGTCGAGCAGCTCGTCGCCGTGCGCCGCGCGGTACGTCCTGGGATAGGCGAGCAGCAGCCTGCGGTAGCGCCGTTCGAGCGGGGTCATGCGGGCGATCGCTTCCCCCGCCGCCGTCCGGGCCCGGTCATGCGCCGGACGGCCGCAGCACGAGGGAGGCGGCCGCCTGCATGCGCCTGGCCTCGGCCTGCACGAGCGCCTGGCCCTCGTCGGTGATCCTGAAGTAGCGCCGGTTGCGGCCGTTGACCGTCTCCTCGCGGTCCACCGTGATCACGCCCCGCTCGTTGAGGCGCTCCAGGATGCCGTAGAGGGTGCCGACGGAGGGCTGGACCCGGCCCCCCGACAGCTCCTTGACCGACTTGCTGATCGCGTGTCCGTGCAGCGGGCCGGCGCGCAGCGCGGCGAGCACGAAGTACATCGGCTCGCTGACTTCCGAGGTTCCTCTGGGCATGAGAAGACGGTATTCCGTTGAACGTAGCGTCGGCAACGCCGCGAGCGGGTCAGCGGCCGAGCAGCATCGACACGTACACCAGGTTGACCAGCGTGTGGATCAGGATGATCGCCCAGATGTTGCGGTAGCGCGCCCACAGGTAACCCTGCATGAGTCCGAACATGCCCTGGTAGGCCACGATGCCCGCCACGCCGAGCGCGGGCGCCGCGGCGGGGATGTGGGTGGTGTGCATGAACGCGAACAGCAACGACGACGCCATGACGGCCGGCCATCGGCCGTACAACGCCTCCAGCCGGGTCTGCAGCCAGCCCCGGTAGAAGATCTCCTCCAGCACGCTCGCGGTGAGCAGCGTGATGAGCGAGGCCACGGCGAGCGTGACCGGGTCGGGCAGTTCCTGGCTCAGGGGCACGGCGAGCGGGCTGACCTTCGCCAGGACGAACCACGCGACGACCGCGGGCAGCGGGGCGAGCCAGGTGACCGGCGCGGGGATCGCCCTGGCCTTCGGGCCGCCGCCGCGGACCACCCGGAAGACGACCAGCGGGAAGACCAGCAGGAGCAGGACCTTGACGGGGGGATACAGCAGGGCCAGGTCGCCGAGCGCGATCGGGGCCACGCACGCGAAGGCCACGGCCGCGGCCACGAGCGCCCACGCCTCCTTGAGCAGCCGCTCCCTGGGGAGGTCCTTGAGCAGCAGGTCTCCGGGCAGCTCCTGAAGCGGTCGGACTCCCGGCGGCGTGGCCGGCGGCGACGGCGGTTCCCTCCTGGGCGGCACCAGGCGGGCCAGCGCCATCGCGGCGAGCGGCGGCAGCGCGGCGCCCCACAGGGACAGCTCGGAGGCTCCGGGATCGGTGGAGGCGGTCACGCCGTGGCCGGTCACGATCAACCAGGCGTACGCGGCGGCGAACGCCGCCACGGACAGGCCGATGAACAGACCGGCGGGCAGGCTGATGGACTGACCGGTGGACGGACCGGTGGACGTCGGACGGGGTGGGGAGGTGGTCACAGTGGTGATCGTGGCGGACGCGGTGACGGATGTCCTCCTCTCCCCGACCGATCATGTCTACATATTTCGGGGTACGAGGGGGTTTCCCGGCGCGGGCACCACGACCCCTCGCGGCTAACCTGGAGCGCGTGAGCCGTACACAGAAGTCCGAGGACCTGTTCAACCGCGCCCGCGCCCTCGTGCCGGGAGGCGTCAACTCGCCGGTCCGCGCGTTCGGCGCGGTCGGCGGCACCCCGCGTTTCATGGCGTCGGGCGAGGGCCCCTACGTCACGGACGTCGACGGCAACCGCTACGTCGACCTCGTGTGCTCCTGGGGGCCGATGATCCTCGGCCACCGCCACCCGGCCGTCGTCGAGGCGGTCTCGGAGGCGGTCTCGCGCGGCTTCGGGTACGGCACGGCCACCGAGGGCGAGGTCGAGCTGGCCGAGGAGATCGTCGGCCGGGTCGGCCCGGTCGAGCGCCTCCGCCTGGTCAGCTCCGGCACCGAGGCGACGATGAGCGCGGTGCGCCTGGCCCGCGGCTTCACCGGCCGCTCCAAGATCATCAAGTTCGCCGGCTGCTACCACGGCCACGTCGACGCGCTGCTCGCCTCGGCCGGCTCGGGCGTGGTGACGTTCGGGCTGCCGGACACGCCGGGCGTCACCGGGGCGTCGGCCGCCGACACGATCGTCCTGCCGTACAACGACATCGAGGCGGTGGAGGCGGCGTTCGCGGCGGCCGAGATCGCCTGCGTCATCACCGAGGCGTGCCCGGCCAACATGGGCGTCGTACCGCCGCGCGACGGCTTCAACGCGCGGCTGCGCGAGCTGTGCACCGCCAACGGCGCCCTGCTCATCGTGGACGAGGTCCTCACCGGCTTCCGCGTCTCGTCCGCCGGCTGGTACGGGCTGGACCCGGTCGAGGCCGACCTGATGACGTTCGGCAAGGTCATGGGCGGCGGGCTGCCCGCCGCGGCCTTCGGCGGCCGGGCCGACGTCATGGCCCACCTCGCGCCGGAGGGGCCCGTCTACCAGGCGGGCACGCTGTCGGGCAACCCGCTGGCCGTCGCCGCCGGCCTGACCACGCTGCGGCTCCTGGACGACGCCGTCTACGCCAAGGTGGACGCGGCGGCGCTGGAGGTGGGCCGGGCGGCCTCGGAGGCGCTGGCCGCCGAGGGCGTGCCGCACCGGCTCCAGCGGGCGGGCAACCTGTTCTCGATCTTCTTCACCGACGCCGACGTGACGGACTTCGACGTGGCCCGCACCCAGGACGTCTCCGCCTACCGGGCCTTCTTCCACGCCATGCTCGACCAGGGCGTCTACCTGCCGCCGTCGGCGTACGAGGCCTGGTTCCTGTCGGCGTCGCACGACGAGGAGGCCCTGGGCCGGGTCGCCGAGGCGCTCCCCATCGCCGCCAAGGCCGCCGCCGCGACCCGGTAGCCCGCCGGACCAGGCCGAGGAACGCGCGGCGATGCGTAGGGGCCGGCCGGAGCCGGCCCCTACCGGGCGACGTCTCGTGGCCGGACGGGTCAGGAGACCTTGGAGGCCGGGGCCACCCAGGTGTTGCACGCCTTCGGCGCGGCGGCGCGGAAGCCCCTGTCGAGCCAGGCGGCCATGTTGCGGCCCTTGCCGTGGTCGGCGGCCTTGGTGTACTCGTCGCCGCTCTCCCGGGTCACGTCCAGGAGCTCGTCCCAGTCGTCCTCCGTGCGGTCGAGCGACTCCCAGGCGCTGCCGACGAAGACGCCGCCCAGGCACTCCGCCTGGAGCTCGTAGCGGCGGATCTGCTCGTTGAGCTCTTTCTTCCCCTTGTACGGGTAGCGGTCGAACGCGTCGCTCATCCCGGTGATGTACTGAATATGGTGCCCGTATTCGTGTGCGGCCGTCTGGAAGAGGAACAAGTCCTCGGGCGCGCCGAGAGTGTCCTTGTCGAGGAGCATGACGAAGCGCCGCTCCTTGTCGCAGTATGTCGCCGCGGTGTACTTGCCCCAGGCGTGCCCGCAGTATCGACGGGGCTTGGTGATGAAACTGATCCTGGCCTTGCTGAACGGCAGCCCGGCGCGCTCGAAATGGGCTCCCCAGGCGGTGTTGAGGCAGTTCAGCACCGCGGTGAGGTAGCGCTTGGCGGACGGCACGTGGTTGGGCCTGATGTCCCGCTCGGCGCACTGGCTCGGGTCGAGGGCGCCGGAGCCGTACAGCTTGTTCTTGGTGAGGTCGGCATCCCTGATGGGGTAAACGGACGCCTGGGCCGTACCGGTGAGCAGCAGGGAGAAAAGCGTGCATGCCACAACAAGGGGGGTTAACCGCATGAGCGGCATCCTAGCCACAAAATGACCTTGGCTGCCGCCCATATTCGCGCTCGCGACTCTCGGCGAATGAATGGCGACCTGACACCATAAAAAGAGGCCTAAAGGGCGCCCTAAAGGCGCGCGGACGAACTGTGCGCCGACGGGCCACACGTCTTCGGCGCCGCCCTCTGACGGTGACCTCCCGGCTCCCCTCCGGGTGGGGTCAGCGGGCGAAGCGGTCCAGGAAGATGGCGACCCTGCGGGCGTGGGCCTCGCGCGGGAGCCTGCCGTCCCGCATGAGCGTCACCAGCCCGTGCAGGCCGCTCCACAACGTCTCCGTCAGCAGGCCCAGGTCGTCGTCGCCCGCGTAGGGCCGCACGGCTTCCAGCAACTCGCCGAAGGCGGCCTGCAGGGCGGCCGGCGCCTCCGGGGTCGCGAACGGCAGGTCCACGCGCTGGCTGAAGATGGCGTCGTACAGCGCCGGCCGCCGCTCCGCGAACGACGAGTACGCGTCGGCGATGGCGGCCAGGGCCTCCACGGGGCCGCCGGCCGCGAGGCGGGCGGCGCGCAGTTCGGCGGCGAGGTCGGCGCAGCCCTCGACCGCGACCGCCGCCATGATGGCGTCCTTGCCCTTGAAGTGGCTGTAGAGGACCGGCTGGCTGTACTCGACGCGTTCGGCCAGGCGGCGGGTGGTCACCGCCTCCCAGCCGTCGGTCTCGGCCAGCTCCCGGGCCGCCTCGATGATCAACCGCTCACGTTCCGCACGCTCGCGCTCCCGGCGCGCCTGAATCGACATGCTCTCGACTCTAGCATCGCTAGCGTTTCTGTCCCCGCTCTGATAGCGTCGTTCTTGTTCCTAGCGGTGCTAGAAAAATCACCGGACGGAGATCGTCATGCTTTCCCCCATCGCCTACGGGCTCGCCGTCGTGCTCGACCTGTTCATCCTGTTCATCGGCTTCCGGTTCCTGACGGCACCCGGGGCGGCCGCGGCCGGCTACGGAGTCCCGGCCAAGGATGGCGACTCCGCCTACCTGACGATCAAGGGGTGGCGTGACGTCACCTACGGCGTCATGGGCCTGGCCCTGCTGTTCTTCGTCGGGGCCCACGCCCAGGCGTGGTACATGCTCGTGGCCGCGATCATGCCGTTCGCGGACACCGTCATCGTCCTGCGCCACGGCGGCGCCAAGGCGGTCGCCTTCGGCGTCCACTTCGCCACCGCCGTGGTCCTCCTCATCAGCGCCGCCCTGCTCTTCCTGGTCTGAGCCCCCGGCACGTCAGAAAGGTCCTGCGAGATGTCCCTCATCGACCCGCGCTTCACCGAGTCCGTCATCGTCCGCTCCGCCGAAGCCGAGGTGATCGGCCGGGCCCCGACCACCATCCGCCTGATGGCCGACAGCGACTCCACCGGCGGCGCGCTGTCCACCCAGCGCGTGACACTGGCCGACGGCGCCGACGGCGCCAAGCCGCACCTCCACGCCGGCTCGGCCGAGCTGTTCTACGTGCTCGACGGCACCGCCCAGCTCCTGTCCGGCGAGCAGGTGGTCACCGCCGGGCGCGGCGACCTCGTCGTCGTCCCGCCGAACGTCGACCACGCCTTCGCCGCCGCCCCGGGCGAGGACGCCGACCTGCTCATCGTCATCACGCCGGGCGTCGCGCGGTTCGAGTACTTCCGCCACCTGGAGCGCATCGCGTACGGCAAGGTGCCGCCGGAGAGCCTGCTCGACGTCCAGGAGCTCTACGACACCTACTTCAGGACCAGCGAGGCCTGGGACCGCGCCCGCAAGGCATGAGCGCGGGCCCGGATGAGGTCAGGGGCGCGGCGCCGCGGCGGTCGCCCGCGCGGGCTCAGCGGCGCGGGAGCGGGAACGCGGACGGCCGCCCGCGTACAGGACGCCCGCCACGATCAGCGCCCCGGCCCCGACCTTTACCCACGAGAGCGGCTCGCCCGTCAGTAGGGCCGCGGACGACAGGCCGAAGACGGGCACCAGCAAGGTGTACGGCGCGACGGTCGAGGCGTCGTAGCGGCGCAGCAGCCAGCCCCACACTCCGAATCCGCCCAGCGTGGAGACGAAGGCGACGTACGCCAGCGACAGCCACCCCTCGGCCGGGACGGCGAGCCGGGGCGCGCCCTCCATGAGGAGGGACAGGAGAAGGAGCGGCGGCGCCGACAGGGCGCTCACCCACACCATGAAGCGCAGCGAGTCGGGCGGCGCCGCCCGGCGCTGCAGGACGTTGCCGAGGCCCCAGGCCGCCGCGGCGGCGACGCACAGGGCGAACGCGCCGGCGGGCCCCGAGAGGCCGAAGTCGAAGGCGACCAGCGCGAGGCCGGCGAAGGCGACGGACAGGCCGCCCACGCGCCGCGCGGTGAGCCGCTCACCCAGGAGGAGCACCGCGAAGACCACGGTGAACACCACCTGGGCCTGCAGGACCAGCGAGGTGAGCCCGGCGGGCATCCCGGCCCGCATGCCCATGAGCAGCAGGCCGAACTGCCCTACTCCGATGGCCGCCGCCACGCCGGCGACCCAGCGCCACGGCACCTGGGGCCGCCCCACGAGGAGCAGGGCGGGGAATCCGGCCAGGGCGAACCTGAGTCCCGCGTACAGCAGCGGCGGGAAGTGTCGCAGGCCCACCTGCATCACCACGAAGTTGACACCCCAGACGGCCGCGAGGCCGACGGCCAGCGCCAGGTGGCGGGGTGTCAGCTGGCGCGAGGTCACGCAGAGCGCGGCTTCTGGTAGCGGACGCGCGACTCGCGAGCCTGCTCGGCCAGCACCTTGAGGTAGGAGAGCGACGGGGAGGACTGGGTCTTGGTCTTAAGGATTCGCATGCATATATTTTCCAACGCTACAGATTGGAGGACAAGCGAGACTTTCTACGCTAAACCCTTTAGGCTGGCTTACATGTTGGACCTGAACCGGCTCAAGGCCCTTCACGCCGTCCACGTCTACGGCTCGGTCGGCGCTGCGGCCGACGCGCTCATGGTCACCCCCTCGGCGGTGTCCCAGCAGATCGCCAAGCTAGAACGCGAGACCGGCGCCCGCCTGATGGAGCGCAACGGCCGCGGCGTGCGGCTCACCGACGCCGCGGGCCTGCTGGCCGAGCACGCCGAGCGCATCCTCGCCCTGGTGGAGACCGCCGAGGCCGACTTCGAGGCGTTGCGCGGCGCGGTCGTCGGCAGACTCCATCTGGGCGCCTTCCCGACCGCGGCCCGCGGGCTCATGCCGGGCGCGCTCAGCGGGCTGCGCGAGCGCCATCCCGACCTCCAGGTCCTGCTGAACGAGCGCGAGCCCGAGCGCGTGGTGCGCGAGGTGGCGCGGGGCGAGCTGGACCTCGGCATCATCCAGGACTGGATGAACCGCCCCATGGCCATGCCCGAGGGCCTGTCCAAGGCGACGCTGCTCGACGACATCGCCGACGTGGTGATGCCGAGCGGCCATCCGCTCGCGGCGGGCAAGGAGGTCGAGCTGGCCGCGCTGAGCGGCGAGCAGTGGATCAGCTCCGCGCCCGGCACGGTCTGCCACGACTGGCTCGTCTTCACGCTGCGCAACGCCGACCTGGAGCCGGAGATCTCCTGCATGGCCGACGAGTACCCGACGCAGATGGCGCTCGTCGCCGCCGGACTCGGCTGCGCCATCATCCCCAGGCTGGGGAGGGACCGCGTGCCCGAAGGGGCTACCGTCGTGCCGCTGCGGCCCCGGCAGTCACGGCGGATCTACGCGATCTGGCGCACGGACGCGGCCCGCCGGCCCGCGATCAGGGCCGCGGTCGAGGCGCTGACCCTGGCCAGCCGAGCCCACGAGAACGCCTGGGCCACGGTCTGAAGCCCCGAGCGGCACGCCGCTCAGGTCTCACGGGGACGTCCGGGAAGGAACGGATAGGCTGTGGCTCATCATGGCTGAAACCACCGTCGTCCACCTGATGCGTCACGGCGAGGTGCACAACCCCCACGGCATCCTCTACGGCCGGCTGCCCGGATACCACCTGTCCGACACCGGCCGGCTGATGGCCGAGACCGTCGCCAAGGCGGTGGCCTCCCGTGACATCGTCGCCCTCTACAGCTCTCCCCTGGAGCGCGCCCAGGAGACCGTGGCCCCCCTGGCGCAGACGCTGGGCCTCGACGTCACCACCGACGAACGGCTGATCGAGGCCGGCAACCTGCTCGAAGGCCGCATGGTCGGGCAGGGGCTGGCGATCTTCCGCAACCCCCGCAACTACCGCTACTTCTGGAACCCCATGCGCCCGTCCTGGGGCGAGCCGTACCCCGTGATCATCCAGCGCATGCGCTCGATCGTGGAGGAGGCCCGCGACGCGGCGCGCGGGCACGAGACGGTCCTCGTCAGCCATCAGCTCCCCATCTGGGCGATCCGCATGGCGGCCGAGGGGCGGCGCAGGCTCTGGCACGACCCGCGCCGCAGGCAGTGCGCGCTGGCCAGCCTCACCACGTTCACGTTCGAGGGCAACCGGCTGGTCAGCGTCGGCTACAGCGAGCCGGCGGGCTCGCTCGTCAAGGGGCCGACGCTTCCGGGCGCCTGACCCCCTCCCTGATCTCGCCGCGACGCCCCCAGAGTCCTGAGCGGCCGGTCCCGCCGGTAGAGTTGCAAGCTCTACCGCTTGTAGTACAAGGAGATCTTCCCCGTGTGCGCGAAGCCCGTCTCCCTCGGCTCCGTCGGCTCACTCGCCCTCGTGGCCGTCCTGGCCGCGGGCTGCGCCGGCAGCCAGAGCGGGCAGCCCCAGGCGGGCGACACTCGCTTCGTCGCGGGCGACGGCACGATGCAGGTCTTCCCCGCGGCCGACCGCAAGGCGGCCCCCGCGATCGAGGGCGAGACGCTCGACGGCGGCACCGCCTCCCTCGCCGCGCACAAGGGCAAGGTCGTGGTGCTCAACTTCTGGGCCTCCTGGTGCGGTCCGTGCCGCGCCGAGGCGCCCGTGCTCAAGGACGTCGCCGCCAAGACCAAGGGCAGCGGCGTCGAGTTCGTCGGCGTCGACTTCAAGGACCGCAAGGCCGACGCCCAGGCGTTCGAACGCACCGAGCAGACGGGCTACCCGAGCATCTTCGACCAGCCCGGCAAGGTGGCGCTGGCCTTCCAGGGCACGGTGCCGCCCGCCGCGATCCCGTCCACGCTGGTGATCGACGAGCAGGGCCGCATCGCCGCCCGGGCGCTCGGCGCGGTCCGCTACCAGGACCTTATGGACACCGTGACCAAGGTCCGCGATGAGTGACGTCGTCGCCTCCGGCTCGCTGCTGCTGGCCGTGCCGATCGCGGTCCTCGCCGGGCTCGTGTCGTTCCTGTCGCCGTGCGTGCTGCCGCTGGTGCCGGGCTACCTGTCGTACGTGACCGGCATGAGCGCCGACCCGAGGCGGGGGCGGCTGGTGCTGGGCACGGCGCTGTTCGTGGCCGGGTTCGCGGTGGTGTTCGTGGCCGGGGGAGCGCTGTTCGGCACGCTCGGCTCGGCGCTGATGTACAGGGCCGACGTCATCACGCGCGTGCTCGGCGTGCTGACGATCCTGCTCGGGCTGGCCTTCCTCGGCGTGCTGCCCGGGCTCATGCGCGACGTGCGCATCCACCGGCTGCCGGCCGCAGGGCTGGCCGGCGCGCCGCTGCTCGGGGTGGTGTTCGGGCTGGGCTGGACACCGTGCATCGGCCCGACGCTGGCCGTGGTGCTGGGGCTCGGGCTCAACGAGGGCAGCGCCTCGCGGGGCGCCCTGCTCGCCGTGGCGTACGCGCTGGGCCTGGGGCTGCCGTTCGTGGCCGCCGCCCTGGCCTACAGCAAGGCGCTGCGCACGTTCCGCGCCATCCGCCGGCACAGCCGGCTGATCACCCGGATCGGCGGCGGCATGATGGTGGCCGTCGGGCTCCTGCTCGTGACCGGCCTGTGGGGAGAGATGATCGCAAGCATGCAGGGTCTCGTCGGCGGGTTCAGGCCGGTGATCTGATGGCCGTCAAGGAGCTGGAGAAGGAGCGGGCGCCGCAGCCCCCCGGTCTCGGCGCGCTCGGCTGGGCGCGCTGGTTCTGGCGCACCCTCACCTCGATGAAGACGGCGCTCATCCTGCTGTTCCTGTTCGCGCTGGCCTCGGTGCCCGGGTCGCTGGTGCCGCAGCGCGGCGTCGAGCCCGACAAGGTGGCGCAGCTCTTCCAGCAGAACCCCACGCTGGCCGAGTGGTACGACCGTTTCCAGCTCTTCGACGTCTTCACCTCGGTCTGGTTCGCGGCGATCTACCTGCTGCTGTTCACCTCGCTGATCGGCTGCATCATCCCGCGCACCGCCACCTACCTGCGGGAGGTGCGCCGCCGCCCGCCCGCCGCCCCGCGCAACCTGTCGCGGCTGCCGCACCACGCCGCCTTCACCGCCGACCTCACGGTCGAGGAGGCCGCCCGGCGGCTGCGCGCCCGGCGCTTCCGGGTGGACACCGGCGACGGCTGGGTGGCCGCCGAGAAGGGCTACCTGCGGGAGACGGGCAACCTGCTCTTCCACGTCTCGCTGCTCGGCCTGCTGGTGGCGGTCGGCATGGGGTCGCTGTTCGGCTACCGGGGCAACGTGCTCGTCGTCGAGGGCGACGGCTTCGCCAACACCGTCGCCAACTACGACCGGTTCATCCCCGGCCGCGAGGTGTCGGCCGAGTCGCTGGAGCCGTTCTCGTTCGAGCTGACGGATTTCAAGGCCACCTACCAGGTCCAGGGCGAGAAGCGGGGCCAGGAGCTCGACTACTCCGCCTACCTGCGTGTCAACGACTCCCCGACGACGCCCGCCCGCGACTACGAGCTGAAGGTCAACGAGCCGCTGGAGATCAACGGCACGCAGACCTACCTCATCGGCCACGGCTACGCGCCGGTGTTCAAGGTCACCGACGGCCAGGGGCAGGTGGCCTTCGACGGCCCGGTGCCGTGCCTCATCGAGCACAAGCCCACGCTCACCTCCGGCTGCGTGGTCAAGGCCCCCGACGCCCGGCCGTCGCAGCTCGGCTTCCTGCTGCGGTTCCTGCCGACGAGCGTGCCGCTGACCGACGGCACCTACGCCTCCGCCTTCCCGGGCGAGCTGCAGCCCGAGGTGCAGGTCCTCGGCGCGTTCACCGGCGACTTCGGCGTGCGCTCCGGCCGCCCGCAGTCGGTGTACGAGCTGGCTCCGCCCGACCTCATGAAGAAGCTCAAGCCGCTGGTCATGGGCACCTCCGTGCCCAAGCCGCTGGCTGTGGGCAAGTCGCTCGACCTGCCCGGGGGCGCGGGCAAGCTGGAGTTCACCGGGGTCAAGGAGTGGATCACGCTCCAGGTCGCCTACGACCCGGGCCGGGTGCCGGCGCTGTTCTTCGCCGGGCTCGCGACGGTCTCGATCGCGCTGTCGCTGATGATCCGCCGCCGCCGCCTCTGGGTGCGGATCGGCGGCAAGGACGGCGACGGGGACGGCGCGGGTGCCGGCACGGTCGAGGTGGGCGGCCTGACCCGCACCGAGGGCTCCGCCGCCGGCTTCGCCGAGGAGTTCGACGACATCGTGAAGGTTCTAACAGCTGGAGACAGGGATGTCCGCTGACCGACTGGCCGAGGTGAGCGACCTCTTCGTCGTCGCCGCGGTGCTGCTCTACCTCTTCTCCATGGTCGGCTTCGCGCTGGAACTGGCTTTCGGCCGGGCGCGCTCCGACGCGGCGGCCACACCCGCCGCCGTGGGCGCGGGTGCCCCTGTGGAGGCGGCGGACGGCGCGCCTTCGGCTCCGCAGGAGGGGGTGGAGCCGCCGAGCTGGGCGCCCAAGGCCGGGGTCGCCGGGCTCGTGCTCGGCTGGCTGGGCTGGGCGGCCAACCTGGGCGCCATCGTCACCCGTGGTCTGGCCGTGGACCGGTGGCCGTGGGGCAACATGTACGAGTTCGTGGTGGCGATCTGCTTCGCCGCGGTGACCGCGTTCCTCGTCACGCAGACCCGGCAGAACGTGCGCTTCCTCGGCCCGTTCGTCATGATCGCGGCGACGCTGGGGCTCGGCTTCGCGGTCAAGGTGCTCTACACCGCCGCGGGCCCGGTGGTGCCGGCGCTCAACTCGTACTGGGTGGCCATCCACGTGACGGCGGCGATCCTGGCGAGCGGGCTGTTCATCCTCGCCGGTGTCGCGGGCATCCTCTACCTGGTGCGCGGCGACGGCCTGTCGCGGCTGCCGTCGCGGGCGGATCTGGAGCGGGTGGCGCACCGGGCGATCGTGCTGTCGTTCCCGGTGTGGACGTTCGCCGTGATCGCGGGCGCGCTCTGGGCCGACAAGGCGTGGGGCCGCTACTGGGGCTGGGACCCCAAGGAGGTCTGGGCGTTCATCACCTGGGTCGCCTACGCCGCGTACCTGCACGCGCGGGTCACGGCGGGCTGGCGGGGCCGCGCGGCGACGATCGTGCAGCTCATCGCGTTCGGCTGCCTGCTGTTCAACCTCATCGGCGTGAACATCTTCATCAGCGGCCTGCACAGCTACGCCGACGTGAACTGAGCCGGGCGCGGGCCGGGCGGCGCGGACGGGAGGGGGGCGCCGTCCGCGGGGGAGAAGGTGCGTCGGGGGAGAAGGTCCGTCAGTCGTCGCCGCGCATGCGGCGGTCGAGCTCCCGCAGGAAGTCGGGGTCGTCGTCGGGCCCCTTGGGGATCGGGGCGTGGTGGACGTCGGGCCGGCGGGTGGCCCGCCCGGTCGTGCGCGCGGTCTGGGGGCGGCCGAGCAGCATCCAGAACAGCCCGCCCGCGAAGGGCACCAGCACGACGATCAGCAGCCAGAGGGTCTTGGGGACGTTTCGGACCTCCTCCTCGGGAGTGGTGATGAGGTCGAACAGCGAGTAGAGCCAGAAGGCCAGCAGCGCCAGGCCGATTACGACACCTGCCATGCCCGAACTGTAAGCCATCCGCGACGTGATCGTGTCAGTCACATGCACCATTTCGGGTGACTCGCGGTGATCCGCGTCGTACCGTGGAACAGATTCAGCGGAGCCCCTCGCCGGGCGGCGCCCTTCCGGCCGTCCGGCGGTTTGCGCGGGCGCCACGGCGTGGAGAGGTGCGATGGCCTTTTCTAACGACAAGGGCCGCCATCGGCGGGGTCGTTGGTGGCGGCGCGGTTCGTACCTCTTCTCCCGGCGCAGTGAGGCGCCCCCCGACGCCGACCGCTCGTTCTGGGCCTACGGCGGCCCCTCCCGCCGCCGTGCCGGGCGGGCCGGCCGCGCGGAACGGGCCGACACAGGGACCGGCTGGGCCGACGCCGGGGGCGGCTGGGGCGCCCGGGGGAGCGACCGCCCGGCGCACACCGAAGGAGCGGGCGACCGTTCTCCCCGCGAGTCCTTACGCGAGGCGGAGAGCCGCTCCTTGCGCTCCCGGCTGGAACGGGACAGGGAGACGCGCCTGGAGCGTGACAGGGAGGTCAGGGAGCCGCACAGGGTGCCGCCGGGACGCGCGGAGACGTCCCGGCCATGGGAGCGCCGGAGGCGGTGGGAGGGGGCCGAGCGGCTGCCGGCCGCCGTGGTGGAGCGCCCCCAGTACACCTGGTACGACTTCGAGCTCGACGACCTGCCGCCCAGGGCCCAGCCGAACCGTCCCGACGCCCCGTCGCTGTCGGACGGGCTACGGCACTGCGGACGGCTGGAGGCGGTCCTGCACCGCCAGTGGGACGCCCGGCTGGGCCCGCCGACCCCCGAGGTGGTGCGGGCCGTGGAGAGCCTCGCCAGGCTTCCCGAGCGGCTCAAGGACCTGCTCGCCGACGGTCTGGAGGGCATCTACGTCGGCCCGGGCGGCGTACCGGACCTCGACGACATGGGCTACCTGCGCGGCGCCCCGCTGCCCTCGGGCCGGGCCACGTGGGACATCTGCGCCGGCGCGTACGGCGACCGCAAGATCGTGGTGGGCGACCGGCCGTCGCCCACGCCGGACGTGATGATGCACGAGGTGGGTCACGCCATCGACGACATCGACTCCACGTACGGTGACTGGGTGTCCGACTCGCCGGAGTTCATGGCCCTGTACGAGAAGGCCACGCCGCTGCTGGCCTCGGCCTTCCACCGGCAGGGGGGCGGCCTGGGCCGCAAGGAGTTCTTCGCCGACGCCTTCGCCGCGATCGCCTCGCGGCAGCGGCCGGCGCTCGTCGACATGCTGAACGGCGACACGCGGATGGCGCTCGACGTCATGCTGTTCTTCAACCGGCGCTACGGAATCTAGGTGATCAGCCATGTACGTCATCCGGCTCGCTGACGGGACCCTGCGCGTACCGCGGACCCTCACCAGCGAAGACGGGCGCCTCATCGCGAACGCGTACGTGGACCTGGAACCCGGCGACCCCGACTACGACCGCTGGCTGCCCGAGTCACTGACCGAGGAGGAACTGGCCGAGCGGCGCGTCAGGTGGCAGGCGGGCAACGACGAGCTGGAGCGGGAGTTCCTGGCCTACCGGGCCGGAGCGGAGCGGAGCGTCGAGGCGGAGCGGCAGGTCGGGGTGGAGCAGGAGGAGACGTAGCCGCGCGGCCGGAGGAGGGACCGTCCTGGACAGGCGCCAGCCACGGTCAGCGGATGGCGCCCGGCGTGCCGTGCATGATCCAGACGTACATGATGCAGACGTACATGATCCAGAAAAGCGTCCCGTCGCGGTGATCCTGGCGCGCAGGATCACCGAAGACGGAACGTCAGACGCGCGGGGACTCGCCTGCCGGCCGGTCGGCCGTAAGGACGTCCTCGCCTCGCAGAAGGGCGTGCACTTCCGACTCGCGGAAGCGCCGGTGCCCTCCGGGGGTGCGGATACTGCTGATGCGGCCTGCCGCAGCCCAGCGCGTAACCGTCTTTGGGTCTACCCGGAAGAGGGCGGCAACCTCTCCTGGGGTCAGCAGACGCTCGCTGCTACTCTCCACCAATCTCTCCCCCTCGCATCCCGCTTCCTGCCAGCGGGCGGACAGGTAACCAGTGTGTCGAGCGAAGCCTGATTTATCCGTGGTTTTCGACAAAGATCACGGGTTGTTATCAGCTGACTGCCCGATTGTTATATGATAGAGCCTCTTTGGGGCTCTCGTGGGTGTTTCTTTACGAAACTCCCTGACTGGGAACACTAGCAGCGCTCGCGCCGGATGCGAAGAGCGACCGCACTGGCAGGCGAGTAACCTCGACCTGTGCGTCCCGTTCTCGTTTACACCCTGTTGAGGATTGTTCTCTTCCTCGTGACCGCGGGCCTGCTGTTCCTGCTGGGTCTGCAAAACCTCTTCTGGCTGATCGTCGTCTCATTCTTGGTCAGCGGAGTCGTGAGCTATGTCCTGCTGTCCAAGCAGCGAGACGCCATGAGCTCGCGCCTCACGAACAAGATCGACCGGCCGAAGCCGCA
This sequence comes from Nonomuraea sp. NPDC050691, assembly GCF_040654455.1. Classification (NCBI taxonomy): domain Bacteria; kingdom Bacillati; phylum Actinomycetota; class Actinomycetes; order Streptosporangiales; family Streptosporangiaceae; genus Nonomuraea; species Nonomuraea sp. NPDC050691. Next base: position 98,977 of record NZ_JBFAIA010000007.1, on the reverse strand, counting down.
CGACGGCTAGGGCAGGGGGAACATGCCAATCCGGGCATGGTACTCCCGTCCCAGTCTCGTCGTGTCGCTACCAACCAGTAGTCCGCCGGGGTGGGCCAGAAATGCCTTCACCCCGATCCCGCGCTCCCGCCCGGGATTCCAACTCAGGGCCTTACCGGTGATCGGATGAATGGCGGCGATCCCCTCGCGGGCCACCGCCCCGGGCCCGGCGGTGTCGTGGCCCCGCGGATTGTCCAGCCAGCGCTGGTGGCCGCCCACGTAGACGGCCGCCCCGGTGACCGACACCGCGTACAGCGAGTCGCCGCCCGTGCTGTTGACCCACGTGGGCCGCACGTCGGACGCCGTCGCGTACGTCTCGAAGCGCGCCGCCGTGTCGCACAACCCCCCGCCGCGCGGTCCGCCCGTGGTGACGACCACGAAGGAACGGCCGTCCGGTGAGACGTCCAGTCCCCGCACGTACGAGGGGAAGGCCCGCATGCACGCGGGCGCGTACGCGGTGGAACGCCAGGGGGCGACCTTGGCCGTGGGCCCGCTGACGTCGATCAGTCCGAGCTGGGGGCGCGAGCGCCCGCCGAGCGTGGTGAAGCTGCCGTCCACCACCAGCCGGTCGGCCGTCGCCGCGAGCGCGGTGACCTTCACCCGGGGCGTCAGCGGCGCTCCGGGCGTGATCGCGAAGCGCGGGTCGGCGGCACCGGTGACGGCGTCCAGCCGGGCCAGGGCCGTACGGGGCGCCGTGAAGTCGCCCCCGGCGTACAGCCGGGACCCGCGCCGGGCCAGCGTGGTGACCATGCCGCCCGCGACGCGCGGCGCGAAGCCCGGCACCACGGCGCCGTCGGCGAGGCCGAGCCGTGCCAGCGGCCCCACGGGCTGCCCGTTGACCCCGGGGAAGTCGCCGCCGGCGTAGACGGTGCCGTCGTCGCCGGCGGCCAGGGCGTACACGGGGCCGTCCACCTCCGGCGCGAAACCGGGCAGGATCCGCCCGGTGGCCAGGTCGAAGGCGAACAGGTTGTCGCGCGCCACCGTGCCGGCCCGGTCCGCGCCGGACACCTCGGTGAACGAGCCCCCCACCACGACGGTGCCGCCCACCAGCGCTATCGCGTTGACGATGCCGTCCAGGACGTGCGGTGTGGTGTCGACCGGGTCGGCCGACACCACCCGCGCGTGCGGGACGGGTGCGGCCGCGAGGAGCGCCGCGAGTGTGACTCGGGAAAACATTCGCCAAGTTTTAGCAGACTCTTCGTGGTCATACGCTTACTTTCCGTTGATTGTCTCGAGGGTCATAGGCTTGGGCCATGACGCGCGCTCAGTTGGACAAGCAGCCGGTCGAGGTCGCCGCGATGTTCGATCGCACCGCCCGGCGCTACGACCTCGTCAATGATGTGCTCACGCTCGGCCAGGTGCGCCTGTGGCGCAAGGCCGTCGCCCATGCCGTCGACGCGGGGCCCGGTGAGCTGGTCCTCGACCTCGGGGCGGGCACGGGCACGTCGACGGACACCTTCACCACGCTGGGGGCGCGCGCGATCGCCTGCGACTTCTCGCTGGGCATGCTCCGCACCGGCGTGGGCAGGCGCGGCGGCAACGCGCTGAGCGGGCCGGGCGTGCCGTTCGTCGCGGGCGACGCGATGAAGCTGCCCTTCGCCGACGACTCCTTCGACGCGGTGACCATCTCGGTCGCGCTGCGCAACGTCCACGACACCGCCCAGGCGCTGCGCGAGATGCTGCGGGTCACGAAGCCGGGCGGCCGGCTGGTGATCCTCGAGTTCTCCCGCGTGACGCTCCCGGCCTTCGATCTGGTCTACCGCCAGTACCTCATGCGGCTGCTTCCCGTGGTGGCCCGCGTCTTCGGGTCCAACGGCGACTCCTACGACTACCTCGCCGAGTCGATCAGGGACTGGCCCGACCAGGAGGCCCTGGCCCGTACGATCCAGGGGGCCGGCTGGGAGCGGGTGGCCTGGCGCAACCTGGACCTGGGCATCGTGGCCATGCACAGGGGGTTCAAACCGGCCTGATGCGCATCCAGGGTGTCCGAAATCCGCTTCGGCGACGGTTTGGTCAAAGCGGCAGGCCCCGACTGCCACTATGTACCGGAAAAGCGTTAGACTGCGGGCCGACAAGTTTGTGAAGGGGTTCACAAAGGAACGAAGGCGCCAGACACCCCGAAGCCTTCGAGCGTGTAGGACAGGACAGTCCCGTGACCGTGCCAACAGCCACTAAGGCTGACGCCGACGTCATCGTCGTCGGCGCCGGTCCCGCCGGTTCCGCCACCGCCTTCTACCTCGCCCGGGCCGGGCTCGACGTGCTGCTCCTCGAGAAGACCACCTTCCCCCGGGAGAAGGTCTGCGGCGACGGGCTGACGCCCCGCGCGGTCAAGCAGCTCATGAACATGGGCGTCGACATCGACGCCCCCGGCTGGGTGCGGAACAAGGGGTTGCGGGTCGTCGGCGGCGGCCACCGATTCGAGCTCGACTGGCCCCAGCTCGAGCGCTTCCCCGACTTCGGCCTGGTCCGCACCCGCCAGGACTTCGACCAGATCGTGGCCGCCAACGCCGTCAAGGCCGGCGCGCGGCTCATGGAGGGCGTCAACGTCACCGGGCCGGTGCTCGACGACCGCAGCGGCCACGTGGTCGGCGTGACCACCAAGGACGGCAGGACGTACCGGTCGCGGATCGTGGTGGCCGCCGACGGCAACAGCACCCGCCTGGCCCTCGGCATGGGGCTGCACAAGCGCGAGGACCGCCCGATGGGCGTGGCCGTGCGCACCTACTTCACCAGCCCCCGCCACGACGACGACTACCTGGAGACCTGGCTGGAGCTCTGGGACGAGGAGACGCTGCTGCCCGGCTACGGCTGGGTCTTCGGCGTCGGCGACGGCACCGCCAACGTCGGCCTCGGCCTGCTCAACACCAGCGCCCAGTTCAAGAACATCGACTACCGCGACCTGCTCAAGCGGTGGTGCCGGTCGATGCCCGCCGAGTGGGGCTTCACCGAGGAGAACATGACGGCCCCCATCCGGGGCGCCGCGCTCCCGATGGCCTTCAACCGCCAGCCCCATTACACGCGCGGCCTGGTCCTGGTCGGCGACTCCGGCGGGGCGATCAACCCGTTCAACGGCGAGGGCATCGCGTACGCCATGGAGACCGGCGAGATCGCGGCCGAGGTGATCGAGCGGGCCCTGCGCAAGGACACCACGCCCGCCCAGCGCGAGCGCACCCTGCGTGCCTACCCGCAGACGCTGAAGGACGCCTACGGCGGCTACTTCACCCTCGGCCGCTGGTTCGTCGAGGCGATCGGCAAGCCCGGCGTCATGAACTTCGGCACCCGCCACGGTCTGCCTCACCCGAGGCTGATGCGCTTCGCGCTCAAACTCCTTGGTAATCTCACCGACCGGCGGGGCAATGCGTCAGACAAGATCATCAACGCACTCTCGAAGGTCGCGCCGCCAGCATGAATCCCGCAGACACCCGGCACATCCATAGATCAGGCTGCGCGCCCGCGCGCGCGGCGACTCCAGAGGAGGCGTAGCGATGGACCTTTACGTGCCCATCCTGGTGCTCGCCGTTCTCGCGGGGGGCTTCGCGATCTTCTCGGTCGCCATCGCTCCCTTCACCGGTCCCAAGCGCTGGAACCGCGCGAAGCTTGACGCCTATGAATGCGGCATCGAGCCGACGCCCCAGCCGGTCGGTGGCGGACGGTTCCCGCTCAAGTACATGGTCACCGCGATGCTCTTCATCGTGTTCGACATCGAGATCATCTTCCTCTACCCGTGGGCCGTGTCGTTCGCCCCGCTGACCGGTGACGACGGCCGGGTGATCGCCTCGGGCATGGGCATCTTCGCGTTGGTGGAGATGCTGCTGTTCATCGTCACCGTGCTCGCCGCGTACGCGTACGTGTGGCGCCGCAAGGGTCTGGACTGGGACTGAAAATGGGACTTGAAGAGAAACTCCCGAGCGGCTTCATCCTCAGCACGGTCGAGCAGGCCGCGGGATGGGCGCGCAAGAACTCGGTGTGGCCGGCCACCTTCGGTCTCGCCTGCTGTGCCATCGAGCTGATGGCCACCGGTGGCCCCCACTACGACCTGGCGCGCTTCGGCATGGAGCGCGCTTCGGCGTCTCCCCGCCAGGCCGACCTCATGATCGTCGCCGGCCGCGTGTCGCAGAAGATGGCCCCGGTGCTGCGGCAGATCTACGACCAGATGGCCGAGCCCAAGTGGGTCATCGCGATGGGCGTGTGCGCCTCCAGCGGCGGCATGTTCAACAACTACGCGATCGTGCAGGGCGTCGACCACGTCGTGCCGGTGGACGTCTACCTGCCGGGCTGCCCGCCGCGGCCGGAGATGCTGATCGACGCGATCGTCAAACTACACGACAAGATCCAGAACATGAAGTTCGGCGCGCACCGCGCCAAGCAGATCGACGAGCTCGAGCTGCGGGCCCTGCGCCAGCTTCCGCTGATCGACCAGGGGGCTGCCAAGTGACCTCCCCAGACAACCTCCCCGAGGTCCCCGGGGCCGAGGTCCCGGCGGCTCCGGAGGTGCCCGAGGCGCCGATCGCGCGCCGCGGCATGTTCGGCGCGTCCGACACCGGCGACACCTCCGGCTACGGCGGCCTCGTCGTGCGGCGCGCGCCGCAGCTGTCCTCTCCCCGCCCGTACGGGGGCTACTTCGACGAGGTCGTCGACACGCTGGCTCTCGACGACGCCATCGAGCGCGTCGTCGTCGACCGGGGCGAGCTGACCCTGCACGTCAAGCGCGAGCGCCTCCTGGAGGTGGCGCAGAAGCTGCGCGACGACCCCGCCCTGCGCTTCGAGCTGTCGCTCGGCGTCTCCGGCGTCCACTACCCGCACCTGACGGGCGAGGAACTGCACGCCGTCTACCACCTGTGCTCCATCACGCACAACCGGCGCGTCCGGGTCGAGGTGAGCTGCCCCGACTCCGACCCGCACATCCCGTCGACGGTCGGCGTCTACCCGGGCCACGACTGGCACGAGCGCGAGACGTACGACTTCTTCGGCATCGTCTTCGACGGTCACCCCGCCCTGACCCGGATCATGATGCCGGACGACTGGGACGGCCACCCGCAGCGCAAGGACTACCCGCTCGGCGGCATCCCGGTCGAGTACCGGGGCGCCACGGTGCCCGCGCCCGACAACAGGAGGTCTTACTCATGACCACCGGCTATGACGAGGCGACCGAGGGCAAGGTCTACTCGGTCGGCGGCGCCGACTGGGACGACGTCGTCACGGCCGGGGTGCGCGACACCGAGGCCGAGCGCCTGGTCGTCAACATGGGCCCGCAGCACCCGTCCACCCACGGCGTGCTCCGCCTGGTCCTGACCCTCGACGGTGAGACGGTCACCGAGGCGCGCGGCGTCATCGGCTACCTGCACACCGGCATCGAGAAGAACATGGAATACCGGACGTGGACCCAGGGCACCACGTTCGTCACCCGGATGGACTACCTGTCGCCGATCTTCAACGAGACGGCGTACTGCCTGGGCGTCGAGAGGCTCCTCGGCATCGAGGACCGCATCCCGGACCGCGCCCAGGCCATCCGGGTCATGATGATGGAGCTCAACCGCATCTCCTCGCACCTGGTCGCGATGGGCACGTTCGGCATGGAGCTGGGCGCGACCACGCCGTTCCTCTTCGGCTACCGCGACCGCGAGATGATCATGGATCTCTTCGAGTACATCACCGGCCTGCGGATGAACCACGCGTACATCCGTCCCGGCGGTGTGAGCGTCGACCTGCCCGCGGGCGCGGTCGACAAGGTCGGCGAGTTCCTCAAGGAGATGCCCAAGCGGATCAAGGACATCCGCAAGCTCCTCGACGCCAACCCCGTCTACCTCAGCCGCACCCGCGACGTCGCCTACCTCGACCTGACCGGCTGCATGGCGCTCGGCATCACCGGCCCCATCCTGCGCGCCGCCGGCCTGCCGTGGGACCTGCGCAAGTCGCAGCCCTACTGCGGGTACGAGACCTACGAGTTCGAGGTGGCGACCGAGCGGGGCTGCGACGTGTACTCCCGCTACCTCGTGCGCATGCGGGAGATGGAGGAGTCGCTCAAGATCGTTGAGCAGGCCCTCGACCGCATCGCCGGCCCCCTCAAGGGCGACCCCGTGATGATCGAGGACAAGAAGATCGGCTGGCCCGCGCAGCTCGCGCTCGGCCCCGACGGCTTCGGCAACTCGCCCGACCACATCGCCCACATCATGGGCAGCTCCATGGAAGCCCTGATCCACCACTTCAAGCTGGTGACCGAGGGCTTCCGGGTGCCGGCCGGCCAGGCGTACGCCTCGATCGAGTCGCCCAAGGGCGAGCTCGGCGCCCACGTGGTCAGCGACGGCGGCACCCGTCCCTACCGCGTCCACTTCCGCGAGCCGTCCTTCTGCAACCTGCAGGGCTTCCCCGCGATGGCGGAGGGCGGCCAGGTCGCCGACGTCATCGCCGCGGTGGCCTCTATCGACCCCGTCATGGGAGGTGTGGACCGGTGACATATTCACCGGAAGTCCGGGAGCGTCTGGAGACGGACGCCAAGGAGATCATCGGCCGCTACCCCAAGGCGCGGTCCGCCCTGCTGCCCCTGCTCCACCTGGTGCAGTCCGAGGACGGCTACGTCTCCGACGACGGCCACGAGTTCTGCGCGGAGATGCTGGGCCTCAGCAAGGCCGAGGTCGTCGGCGTCTCGACGTTTTACACCATGTACAAGCGCAAGCCCGCCGGCGACTACCACGTCGGCGTGTGCATCAACGCGCTGTGCGCGGTGATGGGCGGCGACCAGATCTGGGAGGAGCTCAGCGAGCACGTCGGCGTCGGTCACGAGGAGACCACGTCCGACGGCAAGGTCTCGCTGGAGCGCCTGGAGTGCAACGCCGCCTGCGACTTCGCCCCGGTCATGATGGTCAACTGGGAGTTCTTCGACAACCAGACGCCCGAGTCGGCCAAGCAGCTCGTCGACGACCTGCGTGACGGCAAGGACGTGCGCCCGACCCGGGGCCCGAAGAAGCTGTGCACCTTCAAGGAGGCCTCGCGCGTGCTGTCCGGCCTGCCCGACGAGCTCGCGGGCGAGGGCCCGTCGGCCGCCGGCGCCTCGCTGGAGGGCCTGAAGGTCGCCAAGGCCCGCGGATGGAAGGCCCCCGAGGCATGAGCGTCACCCTGACTCCCGTCCTGACCGCCAACTGGGACCGTCCCGACTCCTTCACCCTCGACGGCTACGGCCCGTACGAGGCGGCCAAGAAGGCGCTCGGCATGGACCCCGACGCGGTCATCCAGGCCGTCAAGGACTCCGGCCTGCGCGGCCGCGGCGGCGCCGGCTTCCCGACCGGCATGAAGTGGGGCTTCATCCCGCAGGGCGACGGCAAGCCGCACTACCTCGTCGTCAACGCCGACGAGTCGGAGCCGGGTACCTGCAAGGACATCCCGCTGATGATGGCCAACCCGCACTCGCTGGTCGAGGGCATCATCATCACCTCCTACGCCATCCGCGCCAACCACGCCTTCATCTACGTGCGCGGCGAGGTGCTGCACGTCATCCGCCGGCTGCACGCGGCCGTGCGCGAGGCGTACGAGAAGGGCTACCTCGGCACCGACATCTTCGGCTCCGGCTACGACCTGGAGCTCGTCGTGCACAGCGGCGCCGGCGCGTACATCTGCGGCGAGGAGACGGCGCTGCTCGACTCGCTGGAGGGCTACCGGGGTCAACCTCGACTCAAGCCTCCGTTCCCGGCCGTGGCGGGCCTGTACGCCTCGCCGACTGTTGTGAACAACGTGGAGTCTGTGGCGAGTGTTCCCTCCATCATCGCCAACGGCGCCGACTGGTTCGCCGGGATGGGCACCGAGAAGTCCAAGGGCTTCGGCATCTTCTCCCTGAGCGGCCACGTCACCCGCCCCGGCCAGTACGAGGCGCCCCTGGGCATCACGCTGCGCGAGCTGCTCGACATGGCGGGCGGCATCCGCGAGGGGCACCGGATCAAGTTCTGGACCCCCGGCGGCTCGTCCACGCCGATCTTCACCGAAGAGCACCTGGACGTGCCCCTCGACTTCGAGGCGGTCGGCGCCAAGGGCTCCATGCTCGGCACCCGCGCGCTGCAGATCTTCGACGAGACCACCTGCGTGGTCCGCACCGTGCTGCGCTGGACCGAGTTCTACGCCCACGAGTCGTGCGGCAAGTGCACGCCGTGCCGCGAGGGCACCTACTGGCTCAAGCAGGTGCTCAAGCGGCTCGACGCCGGACAGGGCACCGAGGACGACCTGGCCACGATCACCGACATCGCCGACAACATCCTGGGCCGCTCCTTCTGCGCCCTCGGCGACGGCGCGACCAGCCCGATCCACTCCTCGGTGAAGTACTTCCGCGACGAGTACCTCAAGCACTTCGAGATCGGCGGCTGCCCGTTCGACGCGAAGAAGTCCACTCTCTGGGGTGACCAGTGACCACAACCGCCGTAGAGACCACCCTGGTGACCCTGACGATCGACGGGTTCCAGATCAGCGTCCCCAAGGGCACCCTGATCATCAGGGCGGCCGAGCTGCTGGGCATCCAGATCCCGCGATTCTGCGACCACCCGCTGCTCGACCCGGCCGCCAACTGCCGCCAGTGCCTCGTCGACATCCCCGACGCCGGCAACGGCCGCGGCTTCCCGAAGCCGCAGCCGTCGTGCGCGATCGAGGTGGCCGAGGGCATGGTCGTGCAGACCCAGCTCACCTCGCCGGTCGCCGAGAAGGCGCAGCGCGCGGCGATGGAGTTCCTGCTGGTCAACCACCCGCTGGACTGCCCGGTCTGCGACAAGGGCGGCGAGTGCCCCCTGCAGAACCAGGCCATGTCCAACGGCCAGGGCGAGTCCAGGTTCCACGAGCACAAGCGGACCTTCCCGAAGCCGCTCCCGCTGTCCACGCAGGTGCTGCTCGACCGTGAGCGGTGCGTCCAGTGCGCCCGCTGCATCCGCTTCTCCGACCAGATCGCCGGCGACCCGTTCATCGAGTTCTTCGAGCGCGGCGCCAAGGAGCAGGTGGGCGTCGCCGACGGCGAGCCGTTCCAGTCCTACTTCTCCGGCAACACCGTGCAGATCTGCCCGGTCGGCGCGCTGACCGGCGCCGCCTACCGGTTCCGGGCGCGGCCGTTCGACCTGGTCTCCACGCCGAGCGCGTGCGAGCACTGCGCGTCCGGCTGCTCCCTGCGCACCGACCACCGGCGCGGCCGGGTCACCCGCCGCCTGGCCGGCAACGACCCGCAGGTCAACGAGGAGTGGAACTGCGACAAGGGCCGCTGGGCGTTCACCTACGCCACGCAGCCCGACCGCCTCAAGACCCCGCTGGTCCGCAACGAGGAGGGCGTGCTCGTCCCGGCCTCCTGGCCGGAGGCGCTGAGCGTCGCCGCCCAGGGCCTGGCCGCCGCCCGCGGCAAGGCCGGCGTCCTCGTCGGCGGGCGCGTCACGGTCGAGGAGGCCTACGCCTACTCCAAGTTCGCCCGCGTCGCCCTCGGTTCCAACGACGTCGACTTCCGCGCCCGGCCGCACTCCGCCGAGGAGGCGGCGTTCCTGGCCCACGCGGTCGCCGGCAAGGGCATCGAGATCTCCTACGCCGACCTGGAGAGCGCGCCCGGCGTGCTGCTCGTCGGGTTCGAGCCCGAGGAGGAGTCGCCGATCGTCTTCCTGCGCCTGCGCAAGGCGTGGAAGAAGCACGGCCTCAAGGTCACCGCGATCGCGCCGTTCGCCACCCCGAGCCTGGCCAAGATGGGCGGCACGCTCATCCGCACCGCACCGGGCGGCGAGGCCGACGCGATCGGTGAGCTGGTCGGCGGCCTCGCCGAGGGCACGATCGTGCTCGCCGGCGAGCGCCTCGCCACCGTCCCCGGCGCCCTGTCCGCCCTCGTCCGGCTCAGCGCCGCCTCCGGCGCCCGGCTGGCCTGGGTGCCGCGCCGGGCCGGTGAGCGCGGCGCCGTCGAGGCGGGCGCGCTGCCCAACCTGCTGCCGATCGGCCGGCCGGTCGAGGACGAGAGCGCCAGGGCGGAGATCGCCCGGGCGTGGAACGTCTCCTCGCTGCCCGCCGTCCCCGGCCGCGACACGGCCGGCATCCTGGCCGCCGCCGCGGAGGGTGACATCGACGCGCTCGTCGTCGCCGGTGTCGACCCCTACGACCTGCCCGACCCGGCCGCCGCGCTCGACGCGCTCGAGCGCACGCCGTTCATCGTCAGCCTGGAGATCCGCGCCAGCGCGGTCACCGACCGGGCCGACGTGGTCCTGCCGGTCGCCGCCGTGCAGGAGAAGGGCGGCACGTTCGTCAACTGGGAGGGCCGCGGACGCTCGTTCGAGGCGCCGCTGAAGGTGCCCGGCCTGCAGAGCGAGCTGGTCGTCCTCGGCAACCTCGCCGACCGCATGGACGTGCACCTCGGGCTGCCCGACGCCAAGGCCGTCCGCCGCGAGCTGGGCGCCATCGGCGCCTGGCGCGGCACCCGCGTCGCCGCGCCCGTCGTCTCCACCCGCCCGCAGGCCGCCCCGGCGGCCGGCCAGGCGGTGCTGGCGACCTGGCACCTGCTGCTGGACGAAGGCAGGCTGCAGGACGGCGAGCCGTACCTCGCGGGCACCGCCCGCGCCGCCGAGGCGCTGGTCTCGGAGAGCACGGCGGCGGAGATCGGCGTCGCCGACGGCGACAAGCTCGTCGTCGCCGGCCCCGGCCCCAACCCGGTCACGCTGGCGGTCCGCGTCGCGGACCTGCCGGACCGCGTGGTCTGGGTGCCGGCGAACTCCGGCGGCTGCTCGGTCACCCGCGACCTGCGCGCGGTGGCCGGCGACATCGTCACCATCGGGAGCGCCTCATGACCCACGTTCTCGCGGCCGATCCGACCCTCGCCGACTTCGGCAAGGACCCGCTCTGGATCACCATCATCAAGGCCGTGATGCTGTTCGCCTTCCTGATGCTGGGCATCCTGTTCGGCGTCTGGTTCGAGCGCAAGCTCATCTCACGGATGCAGCACCGCTACGGCCCCAACCGGGCCGGCAAGTTCGGTCTGGTGCAGTCCGTGGCCGACGGCCTGAAGATGGGCCTGAAGGAGGACATCTTCCCGCGGACCGTGGACAAGGTGCTCTACCTGCTGGCCCCGGTCATCATGGTGATCCCGGCCTTCCTGGCCTTCTCGATCGTGCCCTTCGGCCCGATGGTCAACCTATTCGGCGTGCAGACGCCGCTGCAGATGGTGGACCTGCCGGTGGCCGTGCTGTTCATGCTGGCCATGGGCGCCATCTCGGTCTACGGCGTGGTGCTGGCCGGCTGGTCGTCGCGCTCGCCGTACGCGCTGCTCGGCGGTCTGCGGTCGGCGGCGCAGGTGGTCTCGTACGAGATCGCGATGGGCCTGTCGTTCGTCGGGATCTTCCTGTTCGCCGGGACGCTGTCCACCTCGGAGATCGTCAAGGCGCAGGAGCAGACCTGGTACGCGGTCCTGCTGATCCCGTCGTTCCTCGTGTACGTGGTCTGCATGTTCGGTGAGGCCGCCCGCATCCCGTTCGACCTGCCCGAGGGCGAGGGCGAGCTGGTCGGCGGCTTCCAGACCGAGTACTCCTCCTCCCTGAAGTTCGCTCTGATCATGATGGGCGAGTACCTTCACACGTTCACCGCCTCCGGCATCGCGGTGACGCTGTTCCTCGGCGGCTGGCGGGCGCCCTGGCCCATCTCCCTGTGGGAGGGGGCCAACCAGGGCTGGTGGCCGGTCCTGTGGTTCTTCATCAAGTTCGTGCTCACGTTCTGCTTCATCGTGTGGGTGCGGGCCTCCCTGCCGCGCGTGCGCTACGACCAGCTCATGTCGCTGGGCTGGAAGGTGCTGATCCCGGTCAACCTGGCGTGGATCCTCGTCGTCGCCGCGGTCCGCAACGTGGTGGTCAACAAGGACACCTCGATGCTGGCCATGGGGCTCGGCGCGGTCATCGTCATCGGGGCCATCGCCATCTGGCTCCGCTTCGACACCGTCAACCAGCGGCGCAGGGAAGCGAAGAAGGCCCAGGTGGAGGCCGAGTTCGAGGAGCTGTCCAGCGAGCCGGCGGCGGGTGGCTTCCCGGTGCCGCCGCTCGATCTGCCGCACTACCACGGGGTGCAGCACAAGGAGATTCCCAGTGGGACTAACTGATTGGCTGAACCCCGTCAAGGGCTTCGGGGTCACCTTCCACACGATGTTCAAGAAGCCCGTCACGATCAACTACCCGGAGGAGAAGCGGCCGACGGCTCCGCGCTTCCACGGCCGCCACCAGCTCAACCGGTGGCCCGACGGGCTGGAGAAGTGCGTCGGCTGCGAGCTGTGCGCCTGGGCGTGTCCGGCCGACGCCATCTACGTCGAGGGCGCGGACAACACCGACGAGGAGCGCTTCTCCCCGGGCGAGCGTTACGGGCGCACGTACCAGATCAACTATCTGCGGTGCATCCTGTGCGGACTCTGCATCGAGGCGTGCCCCACCCGGGCGCTCACGATGACCAACGAGTACGAGCTGGCCGACACAGACCGCGAGAGCCTCATCTACACCAAGGAGATGCTCCTCGCGCCGCTCACGCCGGGCATGGAGCAGCCTCCGCACCCCATGCGGCTCGGTGAGACCGAAGAGGACTATTACCGGCTGGGGCGGACCAATGGGTGAGACCATCACGTTCTGGGTGCTCGCCGTCGTGTCCGTCAGCGCGGCGCTCGGCATGGTCTTCAACCGGAAGGCCGTGTACTCGGCGCTCATGCTGGGCACCGTGATGCTCTGCCTGGCCGTGATGTACGCCGTTCAGGACGCGCCGTTCCTGGCCGCGGTGCAGATCATCGTCTACACCGGCGCCGTCATGATGCTGTTCCTGTTCGTGCTCATGCTGGTCGGCGTCGACTCGTCCGACTCGCTGGTCGAGACGCTCAAGGGGCAGCGGTTCTGGGCGGCGATCGCGGCCATCGGCTTCGCCGTGCTGGTGATCCTGGCCGTCGGCAACGTGGTCTTCACGCCGCAGACGGGCCTGGAGGGCGCGATCGGCGCGGCCGGCTACATCCGGTCGCTGGCGGAGCTGCTGTTCACCAAGTACGTGTTCGCGTTCGAGATCACCTCGGCGCTGCTCATCACCGCCGCGCTCGGCGCGATGGTGCTGGCGCACCGCGAGCGGCTCACCGAGAAGGCCACGCAGAAGGACCTGTCGCGGGCCCGCTTCCTCGGCGACCGCCCGTCGCCGCTGCCCGGCCCCGGCACGTACGCCCGCAACAACGCCATCGACATGCCGGCGCTGCTGCCCGACGGCTCCGTCGCGGAGGACTCGGTCAACCGCTACATCGCGCGCTACGACGTCGAGCAGGGCCACCTGCCCGAGGACCCGCGCCTGGCCGAGGCCATCCAGCACAAGGCCGAGGAGGACTCCAAGTGACCGCGCACTACCTGGTCCTGTCGGGGCTGCTGTTCGCCATCGGCGCGATGGGCGTGCTCATCCGGCGCAACGCGATCGTGGTGTTCATGTGCGTCGAGCTCATGCTCAACGCCTGCAACCTCGCGTTCGTCACCTTCGCCCGGCAGAACGGCAACCTGGAGGGCCAGATCATCGCGTTCTTCGTGATGGTGGTGGCCGCAGCCGAGGTCGTGGTCGGCCTGGCGATCATCGTGACGATCTTCCGAACCCGCAGGTCCGCGTCCGTCGACGACGCCAACCTGCTGAAGTACTAAGAGGTGACTGGTGGAATCTCCTGTTGAGATCGTCCAGCACACCGCCGGCGGCGTGATCGGCGTCTCGTGGCTCATGATCGCCTTCCCGCTCCTGGGCGCGGCGATCCTGCTGATCCTCGGGCGCAAGACCGACCGGTGGGGCCATCTGCTGGGCGTGGCCATGTCCCTCGCCTCGTTCGTCGTGGCGGTGCTGGCGTTCTTCGAACTCCTGGGCCTGTCCGAGGAGCAGCGGCGTCAGGCCGTGCACCTGTACGAGTTCATCCCCGGCATGGCGGACATGGGGCTGCTGATCGACCCGCTGTCGATCAGCTTCGCGCTGCTGATCACGGGTGTCGGATCGCTGATCCACATCTACTCGATCGGCTACATGTCGCACGACCCCGACCGGCGGCGGTTCTTCTCGTACCTGAACCTGTTCGTCGCCGCGATGCTCCTGCTGGTGCTGGCCGACAACTACGTCGGCCTGTTCATCGGCTGGGAGGGCGTGGGCCTGGCCTCGTACCTGCTCATCGGCTTCTGGCAGTTCAAGCCGTCGGCCGCGGTCGCCGCGAAGAAGGCGTTCGTCGTCAACCGCGTCGGTGACTTCGGGCTGCTCGTCGGCATGTTCATCATGTGGAGCGCGACCGGCACCTTCGCCTTCGCCGACCTCTCGGAGAAGGTGGGCGGGCTGTCGCAGCCCGTGGTCACCGCGATCGGCCTGCTGCTGCTCCTCGGCGCGTGCGGCAAGTCGGCGCAGCTGCCGCTGCAGTCCTGGCTGCTCGACGCCATGGAGGGCCCGACCCCGGTCTCGGCCCTCATCCACGCCGCGACCATGGTCACCGCCGGCGTCTACCTGGTGGTCCGCTCGGGCGCGTTCTTCTTCCCGGAGGGATCGCCGCAGGCGCTGGCCGTCGCGATCGTCGGCGCGGCCACGCTGCTCGCCGGTGCGATCATCGGTTGCGCGAAGGACGACATCAAGAAGGGCCTGGCCGGCTCGACGATGTCGCAGATCGGCTACATGATGCTCGGCGCGGGCCTCGGCCCGGCGGGCTACGCCTTCGCCATCGGCCACCTGATCACGCACGGCTTCTTCAAGGCCGACATGTTCCTCGGCGCCGGATCGGTCATGCACGGCATGAACGACGAGGTGGACATGCGCAAGTACGGCGCGCTGCGCAAGTACATGCCGATCACCTTCGTCACGTTCATCGTCGGCTACCTGGCGATCATCGGGTTCCCGCTGCTGTCCGGTTACTTCACCAAGGACGGCATCATCGAGACGGCCGTCCACCACCAGCCGGTGCTCGGCTGGCTGGCGGTCGCCGGCGCGGGCATCACCGGTTTCTACATGTCGCGCATGATCTTCATGACGTTCTTCGGCGAGAAGCGGTGGGCGGACGACGCTCACCCGCACGAGTCGCCGGCCGTCATGACGGTGCCGCTGATCATCCTGTCGATCGGCTCGGTCTTCCTCGGCGGCTACCTCATCCTCAGCAACAGGCTGATGCTGTGGCTGTCGCCCGCGGTCGGCCGTCCTGAGCAGCTTCCGCAGTTCCACTTCGCCAGCACGCCTGGCCTCGCCACGCTGGCGCTGGTGGCGGTCGGCGCCGCGTTCGCCTGGGTGAAGTACGGCCGGGCCGAGGTGCCCGCCGTCCAGCCGCGCGGCTCGTTCCTCACCACGTTCGCCCGGCGTGACCTGTACGGTGACGCGCTCAACGAGTCGCTGTTCATGCGGCCCGGTCAGTGGCTCACCCGGATCGCGGTGTTCTTCGACAACCGCGGCGTCGACGGGGTCGTCAACGGGCTGGCCGCGGGCATCGGCGGGACCTCGGGCCGCCTGCGGCGGATCCAGACGGGCTTCGCCAGAACGTACGCGTTGTCCATCCTGATCGGTGCCGCCCTGCTGACCGGCGCCCTGCTCCTCGTTGGGAACATCTGATGTCGTCACTCTGGCTCCCCATACTCCTGGCGGTGCCCGTGCTGGGGGCCGTGGTGGTGGCCCTGCTGCCCAAGGGCGCCGACCAGGTCGCCAAGCAGGTCACGCTGGCGGTCTCGCTGGTCGTGCTGGCGCTGACGCTGGTCATGGCGTTCCAGTTCCCGTCGGCCAAGGGCGACCGGTTCAAGTTCGCCGCGGTCTACGACTGGATCCCGAGCTTCGGCGTCCACTTCGGGGTCGGCGTCGACGGCATCGCGCTGGTGCTGATCGTGCTGTCCGCGGTGCTCGTGCCGATCGTGGTGCTCGCCTCCTGGCACGACGCCGACGGCGTCCGCACCGCCGACGGCACGCTGATCACGCCGAAGCGGTCGGTCAAGACGTACTTCTCGCTGCTGCTCGTCCTCGAGGCGATGATGATCGGCGTCTTCGCGGCGACCGACATCTTCCTGTTCTACGTGTTCTTCGAGGCCATGCTCATCCCGATGTACTTCATGATCGGGTCGTACGGCGGGGCGCAGCGGTCCTACGCGGCCGTCAAGTTCCTGCTGTACTCGCTGTTCGGCGGCCTGCTCATGCTGGTCGCGGTCATCGGCCTGTACGTGGTCGCGGGCAAGAGCACGTTCATGTTCCCCGAGCTCGTCGGCGCCATCCAGGACCCGGCGACCCAGAAGTGGCTGTTCGCCGGCTTCTTCATCGCCTTCGCGATCAAGGCGCCGCTCTGGCCGGTCCACACCTGGCTGCCCGACGCCGCCGCCCAGGCCCCGGCCGGCGCGGCCGTGCTGCTCGTGGGCGTGCTGGACAAGGTGGGCACGTTCGGGATGCTCCGCTTCTGCCTGGAGCTGTTCCCCGACGCCGCCAAGGCGTTCACGATGCCGATCGTGGTGCTCGCGGTCATCAGCATCATCTACGGCGCCATCGTGGCCATCGGGCAGAGCGACATGAAGCGGCTCATCGCCTACACGTCGATCTCGCACTTCGGCTTCATCGTGATGGGCGTGTTCGCCATGTCGCAGGTCGCCCAGTCGGGCGCCACGCTGTACATGGTCAACCACGGCTTCGCCACCGGCGCGCTGTTCCTGGCCGCCGGGTTCCTCATCGCCCGGCGCGGCTCGCCGCACATCGCCGACTACGGCGGCGCCCAGAAGGTCGCCCCGCTGCTGGCCGGCTTCTTCCTGATCGCCGGCCTGGCCGGTCTGTCGCTGCCGGGGCTGTCGTCCTTCGTCAGCGAGTTCATGGTCATGACCGGCACGTACGCCAGCAAGGCCCACGGGTCCGGCGCGCTGACCGTGGCGGCCATCGTCTCGGCGCTGGCGGTGATCCTCGCGGCCGTCTACATCCTGTGGATGGTGCAGCGGGTGCTCAACGGCCCGACCGCCGAGCCGGTCAAGGCGTTCAAGGACCTCAACGCGCGGGAGATCGTCGTCCTCGCGCCGCTGGTCGCCCTGATCATCGGCTTCGGGTTCTTCCCCAAGCCGCTGCTGGACGTGATCAACCCGGCGGTCAACCAGACGCTGGTCAACGTCAAGGTGGACAACCCGGCTATCGCTGAGAAGGGGGCCGGTCAGTGAATCCCATCATGCAGGCGCCGACGATCGAGTACGGCACGCTGGCGCCGATGCTGCTGGTGTTCGGCGCGGCCGTGCTCGGCGTGCTCGTGGAGGCGTTCGCGCCCCGCTACCTGCGCAAGGTGATGCAGATCCCGCTCACCCTGGTCTCCCTGGGCGGCGCGTTCGCCCTGGTACTCGTCCAGGTGATCATGCGAGGGGCGCCCACCGAGGCGGTGGCCATGGGCGCGGTCGCGGTCGACGGGCCCGCGCTGTTCATCTGGGGCGTCATCCTCGTCCTGTCGTTCGTCTGCGTGCTGCTCGTCAACGACGAGGGCCACTTCGTCGCCTCGGCGGCGGCGGTGCCCGGCAGCGCCGACGAGGAGGAGGCCGAGACGGCCGGCGGCGCCCACACCGAGATCTACCCGCTGCTGCTGTTCGCGGTGGGCGGCATGATGCTGTTCCCCGCGGCCCACGACCTGCTGACGATGTTCGTCGGCCTCGAGGTCATGTCGCTGCCGCTGTACCTGATGTGCGGCCTGGCCCGCCGGCGTCGCCTGCTGTCGCAGGAGTCGTCGATGAAGTACTTCCTGCTGGGCGCGTTCTCGTCGGCGTTCTTCCTGTACGGCACGGCCATGCTTTACGGCTACGCCGGCACGGTGTCGCTGCCGGGCATCAACAAGGCCCTGGCCGGTGGCGCGCTGCTCGACCCGCTGCTGCTCATCGGCTTCGCCATGCTCGGCGTGGGCCTGCTGTTCAAGATCGGCGCGGCGCCGTTCCAGGCGTGGAAGCCGGACGTCTACCAGGGCGCCCCGACCCCGATCACCGCCCTCATGGCCTCGGGCACGCTCGTCGCGGCCATGGGCGCCGTGCTGCGCGTCTTCTGGGTCGGCCTGGGCAACCTGGACTGGAACTGGCGGCCGGTCATGTGGGCCGTCGCGGCCCTCACCATGATCGTGGGCGCGGTGCTGGCGATCACGCAGACCGACATCAAGCGGATGCTGGCCTACTCGTCCATCGCGCACGCCGGGTTCCTGCTGATCGGCGTCATGGCCACGTTCGACAAGAGCCAGCAGAACGCCGGCTCGCTGTCCGCGATCCTGTTCTACCTGCTGGTTTACAGCTTCACCACGGTGGGCGCGTTCGCGATCGTCACGATGGTCCGCGACCCCGGAGGCGAGGCGGGTCACCTGTCGCGCTGGGCGGGTCTCGGCAAGCGGTCGCCGCTGCTCGCGGGCGTCTTCGCGTTCTTCCTGCTCGCCTTCGCCGGCATCCCGCTGACGAGCGGCTTCTTCGGGAAGTACGCGGTGTTCGCGGCGGCCCTGGCCAGCGGCTCGGAGACGGGCGACTCGCTGGGCGGCTGGATGACCGGGCTGGTCGTGCTGGGCGTCGTCGCCTCGGCGGTGGCCGCGTTCTTCTACGTCCGCGTCATCGTGCTGATGTTCTTCAGCGAGCCGGCGGCCGACGGCCCCTCCATCGCCGAGCCGAGTATGGGCACCGTGGCCGTCATCGCCGTGGCGGCGCTCGTTACGGTAGGAGTCGGGCTCTTCCCGCAGCCCATGCTCGACGTGGCTCATCAGGCCGCGGCCAACTTGTTCATCAGATAAGGGGATATGCCATGTCCGCGCCTCCCGTTGTTGACCTTCCCATTGAGGACGAGCGGCTGGCGCAGGACGTGGCCACCGGCCTGGCCGCGGTGGAGAAGCTCCTGCGCTCGTCGGTCGAGAGCGAGGACGCCTTCGTCACGGAGGCGTCCAAGCACCTCATCGAGGCGGGCGGCAAGCGCTTCCGCACGCTGATGGTGCTGCTGGCGGCCCAGTTCGGCGACCCGTCGGCGCCGGGTGTCGTGCCCGGCGCCGTGGTCATCGAGCTGACCCACCTCGGGTCGCTCTACCACGACGACGTCATGGACGAGGCCCCGGTCCGCCGGGGCTCCCCGTCGGCCAACGCCCGGTGGGACAACACCGTGGCCATCCTCACCGGCGACTACCTGTTCGCCCAGGCGTCCGACATCCTGGCCGACCTGGGGCCGGAGCTCATCCGCATCCAGGCGCAGACGTTCTCCCGGCTCGTGCAGGGACAGATCCGCGAGACGATCGGGCCGCGCGAGGGCGACGACCCCGTCGCGCACTACATCAGCGTCCTGGCCGACAAGACCGGCTCCCTGATCGCCGCCTCCGGCCGCTTCGGCGCGCTGCTCGCGGGCGCCCCCGCGGAGGTGGAGGAGCGCCTCAGCCGGGCCTGCGAGGCGATCGGCGTGGCCTGGCAGCTCGGCGACGACCTGCTCGACGTGGCGTCCACCTCCACGGAGTCCGGCAAGACGCCCGGCACCGACCTGCGCGAGGGCATCCGGACGCTGCCCGTCCTGTACGCGCTCGCCTCCGGCGCCCCCTCGCGGCTCATGGAACTGCTGTCGGGCCCGGTGGCCGAGGAGGACGTGGAGGAGGCCCTGACGCTCCTGCGGGAGCACTCCGGGATGGCCAGGGCCCGGGACGAGCTCACCGCCTGGATCGACCGGGCCCGCGACGACATCTCCGCCCTGCCGGACATCCCGGCCAAGGACGCCTTCATGGCGCTGTGCGACTACGTGGTGGAGCGCTCGGGCTGACCCGAGTGCTCCGTCCACTACGTGGCGGAGCGCTCGGGCTCCGGGGACACGGCTGCCTGCTCGGCGGCGCGGTTCCTCGCGGCGCGGGTGGCGCGGGCCGTACGGATGCTGTCGTAGGTGAAGACGGCCAGGGCCAGCCAGACGATCGAGAAGCCGATCCAGCGGCTGGCCGGCATCGTCTCCTTCGCGACCAGCACCCCGCACAGGAACTGCAGGACCGGCGCGATGTACTGGAGCAGGCCGATCGTGCTCAGCGGCACCCGGATGGCGGCGGCCGTGAAGCACAGCAGCGGCACGGCGGTGATGACGCCCGCGCCCACCAGCAGCGCCGCGTGCCCCGCGCCGGCGTGGCCGAACGTCGCCTGCCCGGCCGTCTCCAGGTACACGAGGTAGCCCACGGCGGGCAGGAGCAGCACCAGCGTCTCGACGGTCAGGCTCTCGGCCGCGCCCACGTTCGCCTGCTTCTTGACCAGCCCGTACACACCGAACGACACCGCGAGCGTGAGCGCGATCCACGGCAGCCGGCCGTAGTCGATGGTGAGCACGAGCACGGCCAGCACGCCGAACCCGACGGCGGCCCACTGCAGAGGCCGCAGCCGCTCGCGCAGCAGCACCACCCCGAACAGCACGCTGACCAGCGGGTTGATGAAGTAGCCGAGGGCGCTCTCGACGACGTGGCCGGTGTTGACCGCGTAGATGTAGACGCCCCAGTTGACCGTGATGATCGCCGCGGCGAGCGTGAGCAGGCCGAGCTTGCGCGGCTGGCGGGCCATCGTGCGGATCCACGCCCAGTGGCGGCGCACCGCCAGCACCGCGACGACGGCCGCCAGCGACCACACCATGCGATGGGCCAGGATCTCGACGGCTCCGGAGGGCTTGAGAAGCGGCCAGTACAGGGGGAAGAGCCCCCACATGGCGTATGCGGCCACCCCGAACAACACACCACGGCGAACGTCAGGCATGTCCCCCATTTTCGGTGCTGGCATGCTTAAACACAAATGTGTATCGCTATACGGGACTATGTAGCGACTCTTAAGCGTTAGGGGTTCTGTATCGTAGGCAGAGTCTGCGGAGGTGGCACTCATGGGGTGGCTGTTCGGCAACAAGACGACCATGGTCCGGCCGGAGGACGCCCTGCCCGGGCGCCCCGAGGAGATGCCGGTACCGGCCCGGCACGCGGTCCTCGACGCGCCGCTCGCCCCGCCGTACCCGCCGGAGGCCCGGATCGCCGACTTCGGCCTCGGCTGCTTCTGGGGCGCCGAGCGCAAGTTCTGGCAGACGCCCGGCGTCATCACCACGGCCGTCGGCTACCAGGGCGGTTACACGCCCAACCCGACGTACGAGGAGGTCTGCAGCGGCCGCACCGGCCACGCGGAGGTCGTCCGGGTGGTCTACGACCCGGCCAAGGTGTCGTACGAGGACCTGCTGAAGGTCTTCTGGGAGGCCCACGACCCGACCCAGGGCATGCGCCAGGGCAACGACGCCGGCACGCAGTACCGCTCGGCGATCTACTACCACTCGCCGGAGCAGCGCGAGGCTGCCGAGGGGTCGCGGGAGGCGTACCAGAAGGTGCTGTCCGAGGCGGGGTACGGCTCGATCACCACGGAGGTGGCCGAGGCGGGACCGTTCTTCTTCGCCGAGGACTATCACCAGCAATATCTTTTCAAAGTGCCTGACGGCTACTGCGGCATCGGCGGGACGGGTGTGGCCTGCCCGGTCGGCCTGACTTCTGGCGAGGCGTAGGCACGTTACGTGCAGCGGTCGGCGTCTGCGTAGAGCGAAGCATCAACCTCTTTGCTACTTCGGGTAGTAAACTGGTCTCATGAGCATGCCTGAGCGAGAGTTCGGCCCGGGGGACGGGCCGGCGGCGAAGGTCAGCGTCTCTCTGAGAACGGGCAACATTCGCGCCGTCCGAGAGCGAGTTGGTGCCCGCGGGTTCTCCGCCTACGTTGACGCCGCTGTGGAACGCCAGATCGAGCGGGATCTTCTGGAGGAGGCGCTTCAGGAGAACGAGGCTTCCGGGCCGATCCCGCAGTCGATGCGTGACGAAGCGGCGGAGCTGTTCCGCCAGGTCAGATCGGCGCCTGAACTCCAGGGGGAGGACGGATGGCGCGGGCACGAAGCAGGCTGAGTGCGGGAACCGTGATACTCGACTGCGAAGGGCTCGCGAAGTGGTGCGAGGCTGACCAGCGGGTGACCGCGCTTGTGCGGGAGGCGCAAGACAACGACTTCCGGGTTGTGGTCAGCGCGATGACACCGATCGAGGCGCAAGACGTTCGCGTCAAGAGCGATCGCCTGAGGTGGTACCTGTCTCGTCTGAAAATCGAGCCTGTGACGGAGGACATCGCATCACGGGCGATCGAGCTCCTCCGAGGCGCCCGCTTGCACGGTCACAAGTACGCGATAGACGCGGTGGTGGCGGCTACTGCGCTGCGCTCGGTGAGGCCGGTCGTCGTACTCACCTCGGATGAGGACGACTTGAGCAAGCTGTGCGGGAAAACCGTGAAGGTGGTCGCAGTCTGAGAGCGTTCGATGAGTGATCGAGCACGAGTCCGCAGACTCGCTTCGCTCGGACTCCCCGGGCCCCCGATCCCCCGGCGGGGGCTCCGCCCCACAACCGGCGCCGCTCGACCGGCTCGGTCTCGCGAATTGGAAGGCGGTGCGGGTCGCATTGCGCGACGGTGATGGTGCGGATGACGGCGGGGTGCGCCTCATGGGAGTTGCGGCATCGGCGCGGCAACTGCTCCCTGTGCCGCAGGGGTTTTCCGGAGCCTTGCTATACCTTTTGAAGGGTGTTCCTGGACGACTGGCATGAATGTGAATCTGAGCTCAGCGAAGCTCAGCGCGCATTCATGGCTCATATCGAAACTCGTACGTCCGAGTGGCTGGCGGACATATGGCTGGAGCGCACCGATGAGGGCTGTTTTCCCGTTCTCCTTGTCGATCTCAACTCGGCAGACGAGAATCTGGTCCTGCTCACGGCAGGTATCCGGGTAGAGGATCACCGGATCCACGGAGACAAGCTTCACAGCCAGCTGTTCAGCTTGCCTGATGAGCCGACCGGCCTCGCCCTCATTGCCACCGGTTCTCCGGAAGAGCTGGCGGATCGCACCACGGAGTGGTTCGACCGTCTGATGCGCCGCCAGGTCGTGCGCCACGAGTGGGTTCATCGGGGGCAGGTTTACGCGAGCAGATATCTCTTCTCTGATACCGGAGAAGGGCTGTGTCAGATGTACAACGACGCGCTCGCGCCGCCGTGGCAGCGGATTCGGCTTCTGATCGCCGGGCGCGTGAAGCGCCGCGGTTGGATCGACACGGAAGCACTTGGGCAACCCGATCGCGTCGTGACCGTCCGTGGTGAAACAGACCCTGAACCGGTACGACTCGTGCCGCCGTGGTAGAGGGGAGCCGATGGGCTCGGGACATCTACGGGGTGATCTCGTGAGCTCTCCAACGCTCGACGTTCGTTCGCGCAGCTCATTCACTGGATGCGGTCCGGCTCCATGGGGTGCCGCGGCATGATGCGACAGACAGCATCTCCTGCATAGGCCTTTGCGCGAGCAAGTGTCAGATCCTGAGTATCGATGAGTGTGGTCGAACTTCCCAGGTCGGCCGTTGGAGTTGCTCGTTGTAGACGATGATGTCGGCGTGGTCGTTGGGCGGGCTGTGGCGAAGTAGAGCTGTTGGGAGGGGATGTAGCGATTGCGCCACGATCGTTCGATTTCGGTGGTGTCGGCGGTGGATCCGGCCGGCGCTGTGCCTCGGTCCTGGGCGCGATCTACCGTCTGCTCGAATGAGACGGATACGAAGAAGCGCAGGTCCCACCGGTCGATGAGTTCTGGGCGCAGGAGGAAGACGCCGTCGAAGAGCAGTACGGCGTCTGCGGGGGCGGTGGTGGCGGGCGGGGACGACGGGGTGTCGGTGTCTCTGTCGTAGGCCGCGTGTTGAAACCTTTGCTCTCCGCCTGGGCCCAGCGGATCGAGCAGGACCCGGCACAGCGCGGTGTGGTCGATGTCTCTGTTTAGCACCGCACGTCAGGCTGCGGTCGCCGGCTCGCGTTCGACGAGGTGGGTGCGTTGACCGCGCGCCGGCGGGCCTGGGCGGCCTCGATGAGGTTGAAGGCCATGGCCAGGCCGACGGCTCGGAACCCGGGCCCTTTGGTGACCTTGGTGCGGTGCCGGACCGTGGTGAAGGTGGACTCGATCGGGTTGGTGGTGCGCAGATGCTGCCCGAGCTCCTGCGAGGCGCCCGCTTGCATGGTCACAAGTACGCCATAGGCGCGGTGGTGGCGGCTACTGCGCTGCGCCGTACTGCGAGGCTCTGCAAGGGATGGCCCGCGCGAAGCTCACCAGCGCTCTGGATCGCCTCGACGAGCGCTATCACGCCGTGACGCACGAAGACGGCGGCGTTGAGCTCGCGAAGTACTGGGGCCCCTCGCAGAGGGGAGCGAGACCCGATGGTGGTGACCTCGAAGGCCGAACGATCTACCCTCGGGCTGGTAGTCGCCAGTAGCCCCGGCGGCGACTTTCTCCACGTGGTACGTAGACCGGTCGCACGTCGAGTTCGATCGCGGCGTGGAAGTGGGTCAGGCCGCGCGCTGCCCGGCTACGGGTCAGAAGGGAGCGGTGCCTGTGGCCGGTCGATGGTCACTTCGGATTCCCCCGGCCCGGCGGGTCAAGCGCGCGGTCGTCCGCGAGCGTGTGAAGCGCCAACGGGAGCGCGACCGTGCTGGATCCTGTTGCCTGAGTTCCGGGCGTGCCTTTATGGAGTCCCGGGCAGCGTCATCAGTATGAATGACGGAAGACGGATAAAGGCCATTATCGGCACCATTTTCGCCGGCTCGACCCTGCTCGCGGCTGCGGCCTGTGGAAGCGCCCCCGCCCAGCCCAGTGCTGTCGAAGCAGTGCCGGCGGGGGATGCCATGGCCGGCCTCCTGTCGCCGTCGGGGCCAGTGGGCGACTCCAGCGGCAACCCCAGTCAGAACCCCGGCGGTACGGCGAGCGAGAGGGCGAGCGCCGCGGCCATGAACGCGGTCAAGGGCTCCACGGTCCTCTCGGTCCAGTCGGAGAACGGTGGCCGGATCTGGGAGGTCCAGCTGGCCGGATCCGACGGCACAGAGCGGCTGGTGGAGGTGGACGCGTCAGGGAAGGTCTCGGCGGTCAGGGTGAAGGACACCGGCAAGGGGGAGAAGGCCAGGGTCGTGGGCATCGTCAAGGACGCCGAGCTCACCTTCAAGGACGCGGTGGAGAAGGTGTCCTCCGCGGTGCCCGAAGGAAAGATCATCCACATGAGCCTGGACAGGTACAGCGACAACCTCCTCGTCTGGGATGCCGATGTCGTCACCTCGGACGGCACCTGGCACGGGGTCAAGGTCGACGCCAAGACCGGCACCGTGACCAAGAACGGCTAGAAGAAGCCGCTGTGCGCATGCGTGCCGTCGACCAGGGTGCGCGGAAGACGACCTTCGGCGACCGCAGCTCGCCTCCCACGGGTTGTCAACGAAGGCGCTGATCGCCTCTGGGCCCGCGGTGTCCGGCGAGGGGCACGACCCGCACGAAGGGGAGTGGAGGTGGAGCTCGACGTCTCCTTCGGCTGGACCACGCTCGTGGTGCCGCCCGGTGCGACCGTGGACGTCGAGGAGGTCGAGCCGGTCGCCAGCCCGATCTGGGTCCGCGACACCACCGCCGGCGGCGCCGGACAGGGGATTCATTTCGTGGTACGCGGCAGACAGGTGGCCGGGCGGCTGCTCATCCGCCGTCAGCGCCGCTTGTGGCGGTGGCGCTGGTGACGGAAGGACTGCTCGATACCGCCCGGAGGGGGCTCTCGTGCAGGAGTGAGCGCAGTTCGGCGGTGTCGATGATGTGGGCCAGTCTCGGGAAGACGCCGGTCATCAGGGTCTCGTGAGTTCGCGGGTCCGGGTCGGTGACGCCGTCGGAGAGGATGTAGAGCCGGTAGTCGCGGTCGGCGGCGTCAGTGACGGTGGACAGGACGACGCCGCTGGTGGTGACGCCGGCGACGACCAGGGTGGTGATTCCGCGATCCCGCAGTCGCCGGTCCAGGTCTGTCGTGGACAGCGCGCCGAAGCGGGTCTTGCGGACGGTGATGTCGCCGGGCTCGGGAGCGAGCTGGGCGTGGACGGCGGTGTCGGGCTCCTCGTGGTGCATGAGGTGCTGCCGGCCGATGAAGGAGAAGGTCTTGTTGGCCGACGGGATCGCCGCCCAGTCGGCCTCGGTGAAGCCGACGCGCACGTAGGCGATGGTGGCGCCGTGCGCTCGCATGTCGGTGATGGCGCCGGCCACCCGTGACAGCAGTGCTTCCGGGTCGGCCAGGCCGGGGAGCGAGGCCAGGATTCCCTGCTGGTAATCCATGACGAGCAGTGCGGTCGTCCGGGGGTCCAGCGTGGGGGTCGTGACGGTCATCTTCTCTCCTTGGGTTGGGTGATGAGGGCGCCCTGACACGCGGGATCGCGCGCCCGGGGCTGATCGCACATGGGGTGGGTGAGCCGGCGGTGGCGGCCCGTCAGGCGCGGTCCGGCTCCGGCTCCAGCTCCGGCTTCGGCTCGGTGCGGGTCGTCGCGGCGCGGCGGGGGAGCAGCAGCGGGGTCGCCAGCAGGAGCACGCCGGCCAGACCGATGGCCGTACGCGGACCGAGCACGGCGCCCAGCACGCCCCAGACGGCCGTCAGGAGCGCGGTCGAGGCCTTGGTCGTCACCGCCCAGGCGGACAGCGTCCGGGCGACCCGGGCGGTCGCGGTGCGCTCGAGGCGGTAGGTGGCGTGGACGGGGTTGAAGACCCCGCAGCAGAAGATGAGCCCGAGTTCGACGCCCATCACCAGCAGCAGCCCTCCGGTGCCCGGCCCCAGGAAGGCCAGGCCGATGGGCCAGAGCGCGCGCAGCGTCCCGGCCACGACCAGGACCTGGTGCTGCCCGAACCGGGTGACGAGCGGTCGGGCCAGCCGCGAACCGAGGAGCCCGCCGATCGCGGGCGCGGCGAAGGCGAGGCCGTACTGCCACGCCGTGAACCCGAGTTCGCCGAGCATCAGGACGGCCAGCAGCGCGTCGGCCGCCATCACCAGGCCGTTGAACAAGGCGGTGTTGAAGAACAGCGGGCGCAGCGTCGCGTCGGCGAGGATGTACCGCCAGCCGTCGAGCAGGTCCCCGGCCCGCATGCGCGGGGTCTCCCGGCGCTCGGGTCTCGGCTCCTGGCCGCCCGCCGCGCGGATGCCCAGGGCGGAGAGCAGGTAGCTGGCCGCGTCGGCCACCACCGTCGCCACCGGACCGAGGAGCCCGATCGCGGCACCGCCCAGCGGCGGTCCGATGATCGTGGTCGTCCAGGTCGTGGACTCGAACCGGGCGTTGGCGACGAGCAGGTCCTCGGCCGGCAGCAGCGTCTTCAGGTACGCGCCGGAGGCGGCGCGGAAGGTGATGTCGGCCGCCGCGACGACGACCGAGACCAGCAGGAGCTGGACGAAGGTGAGCACGCCGAGCGCGAACGCGGCGGGGATCGTCAGCAGCGCCGCGAACCGTGCCAGGTCCATCCCGATCAGCACCGGCCGCTTGCGGCGGAACTCCACCCACGGGCCGAGCGGAAGCGCCACGGCCGCGCCCGCCGCCGCCCCCACGGACGACAACGCCGCTACCTCCGCCGGCCCCGCATGCAGCACCTGGACCGCGATCAGCGGGAACGCGCCGAAGGCGAGCCACGTGCCGAGCGCGCTGGTCCCGTACGCCCCCCAGAGCCACCCGAACCGCCGCCCCAATCGGTGCCCGTTCCTCATGTCCCAGCGCCCTTCGTCACTCACCCGCACAACCGATCCGCGATCAGAAGCATCAAAGCGAGCGCCATGCCCTGAGATCAAACAACCGCAAGGCCGTCCAGCCACAACCAGCAGTTGTATCCATAGGATGTCCGCATGGACCTCGACACCGTCCGGACGTTCGTAGCCGCCGCCGACGCGGGGCAGTTCCAGGAGGCCGCCGCCGAGCTGGCGGTCACCCAGCAGGCCGTCTCCAAGCGCATCGCCGCGCTGGAGCGCAACCTCGGCGTGCGGCTGTTCACCCGTACGCCGCGCGGCGCCGAGCTCACCATCGACGGGCAGGCGTTCCTCCCCCACGCCCGGGAGCTGCTGCGCGCCGCCGAGCGGGCCGTCGCGTCCGTACGCGCCGGCAGCCGTCCGTTGCGCGTCGACGTGATCGCCTCGCGCAGCGCGGCGTCGGGCCTGATGCGCGGCTTCCACCGCGCGCACCCCGAGATCGACCTCGACGTGGTGATGCTGTTCAACGTCGACACGGCTGTCGCCGCCATCCGATCCGGGGCGATCGACGCGTCCTTCCGCGCCGTCGCCATGCCGGGCCGGCCCCTTCCCGAGGACATCGAGTCCGTACGAGTGCTCGACGAGCAGCTCCAGCTCCTCACCGGTCCCGGTCACGCGCTGGCGTCGGCCCGGTCGGTGCCCCTCGCTCAGCTCGCCGGGCACCGGATCTGGATGCCCGGCGTCGTCCCCGGTACCGAGTGGGCCGCCTACTACGACGACCTTGTCGCCGAGTTCGGCCTCACCATCGAGGCGACCGGCCCCAACTTCGGCTCCGACGCGCTGCTCGACACCGTCGCCGACACTCCGGCCCTGGCCACCTTCATGGGTGAGCAGACCCGCCTCGTCTGGCCCGCCGGCCACGGCCTGCGCCGCATCCCGGTGACCGACCCCACGCCCGTCTACCCGCACTCGTTCCTGTGGCACCGCGACAACCCGCACCCCGCGCTGGCCACCCTCCGCGCCCACCTCGCCGTCACGGCGGCCGGCACCGGCGCCGCCGGGACCTGGGTGCCGGACTGGGCGATCCCGCGCTGAACGCCGCCGCCCCGGCGGGTCGGGAGGTCTGCGTCCGGACCTCCACGCCCCGCGACCGCAGCGTCCGTGCCGTGGTGCGGGACAGGCGGTGCCGTACGTCGGGCAGCAGCCATTCGGCGGGATCGGCCAGGATCCAGTGCATCGGCTGCTCGCGCAACCGCTCGACGACGAAGCCGACGCTGTGCGCCGAGACAGCGGAGGCCCTGGAGCAACTCGCGGTGCAGCGCGACGCCGGTCGGGTTGACCAGCACGATGTCCGCGCCGCCTCCTGCCCGGCGCGACAGGGTGCGGGCCGCCTGGTGTCCGGCGGCCCCGGCTCCGACGATCACCACCTACGGCCTGTCCGGTGTCACCGTCATCTCCCTGAGGGGATCGCCGGCTCTTGCCGCGCCGGCGTCAGCCGTTCGTGGAATCCGCCGTCCGGGGACCGCGTGATGACGCCCGTCTCCACTCCGTGCTCGGCCACGTCGTGATCCGTCTGCTGCAGCGCGAGGCAGATCCACCGGGTGATGACGAAGGCGATGACGGGGCCGACGATCACAGCCCACCTGAAGAAGATCGTCACAGCGTTGACGGTGAGCTGGAACTGGTGGGCGATCTGGTCGTTGGCCGCGGCCGCCCACAGCAGGCCGTAGAACGTGATGCCCGCGACGGCGATGGCCGTCTTCACCGGTGTCTCATGGGGCTGATCGAGCACGTCACGCGCGGCCGTCTCGCGAGCCATGCGGCTCGCGGTCTTGGGCCGGCCCATCGCGTCGCGGCGGCCGCGTCGCGAGAGGAGGAAGCGCTCGGCGACCGGGTAGGCCGCCAGGGCGGTGAAGAAGACGCCGGGTATCACCAGCGTGGGGACGAGGACCGCGAGGCTGAGCGTGTGGTCCCCGAGGGTGAGTTCCCACCCGGGCATGATCCGGAGGGCACCGTCGAGGAACCCCATGTACCAGTCCGGGACCGAGCCCGCCGAGATCTGCGTCGGCCTGGCGGGGCCGTACAGCCAGATGGGGGCGATCTGGAACCCGAACCCGAGAATGACCAGCATGCCCGTCGTCGCGAGCGCCATCATCGGGCGTGCGCCGCTCCGCGCGGGGAGCGAGGCGATGAACCGCGAGTGGCCGTGTCGCCGCATCAGCCATTCACGGGCCACCAGCAGGGCGGCCATGAGGGCGGGGATCAGCAGGTGCCCGCCGTACATGACCGGAATGACCCTGTCACCGGGGAAGTCCGGGCCGAACAGCAGAGACAGCGCCCAGGTCCCCACCACCGGGATGGACTGCACCACCGACGTGATCAGCCACAGGCTCCCACCCGACAGCATGTCGTCGGGCAGAGCGTTGCCGGTCTCGCCCGCGGCCATGCCCAGCGCCAGCAGCGTCACCCAGATCAGCCACTGCCCGGTCCGCGGACGGCGGAAGGCGCCGGTGAGGAACATGCGTAGCAGCTGCAACACGACGGCCGCCACGAAGACGAGCGCCGCCCAGTGGTGGACCTGGCGGATGAGCAGACCGCCGCGCACCTCCAGGCTCAGCCGCATGGTCGAGTCGAAGGCCTTGCTGACGAAGAGTCCGCGCAGCGGGCCGTACGAACCGTCATAGGTGACCTGGGACATGCCGGGGTCGTAGAACACCATCAGCACCGCCCCGGTCACCGCCAGAACGACGAATGACCAGACGGCGATCTCGGCGAACATGAAAGACCAGTGGGAGAACTGGAACGAGCGGCGCCTGGCCGGCGAAGAACGCATGTGGGCTCCCTGAGCTTGTCTGCTCATAAGACAGATGGGAGCCGGGTTTTGTGACATCGCCGAGGCGCCGATGACGGTGATTCACGTCACCGAGACCGGCGCGGGACCGGTGACGCCTGTCGTCAGACCCGGCGCTGCCGGTGTAGTCCCACTGGATGGCGCGGGCGCCGTCGCCGGGTACGTCAGTCCGGCGCCCAGTACTTCTGGCGCACCTGCTCCAGCTGCCGGACCACCGGCTTCCAGGTGCTGGGCAGCGTGTAGCGGCTGGCGCGGTGGCCCCGGTAGGTGAGCGTGTACGTGATGAAGTCGGCTCCCGGCGGCTGTCCTTCCGAACGGCCCACGCGCAGGTGCTTCAGATGGCCGCGCAACGTACGTATCTCTTTGCCGGTGAGGCACTTGTCCACGGTGGGGCCCGTACGGCGGCTCACCCGTGCGCACCCGTCGGTGTACACGATCACACGATCCTTGAACCCCGCGAAGCCACCCGTCTCGCGCAGTTCCACCAGCACCTTCTTCTGCGTGGTCGCCGCCTGCGCCGGGGGCGCGATGGTCGCGCTCAGGACCACGGCGAACGATGCCGCGAGCGCTGTCTGCCTGCTCCTCATGCTCCTTAGACGTACCGGACCGGCAAGCGGCTCACGGGGGCCGCAGATCGGCGGGCGGCGGGCCGAACGCGGGGGAGGCCGCACATGGTCAGCGCTTGACGGCCCGCAGGACGACGAACTTGGGGTCGCTCGCGGCGACCTCGCAGTTGCCGAACAGCCGGCGCAGCTTCACGTGATAGCCGAGGTGCCGGTTGGCGACCACCCAGAGTTCGCCGCCGCGGCGCAGTGCCGCGCGTGACCCGTTGAACATCCGCCAGGCCGTCGTGTCGGTCCTCGCGCGGTGCGTGTGGAACGGCGGGTTGTTCAGGACCAGGTCCACCGTGCCCGCCGGTACGCCCGACATGCCGTCGGCCGCCAGGAACGTCGCGTTGTCGGCCGAGTCCACGTTCGCCAGGAACGTCGCCTCCGCCGAGGCCAGCGCCTGGTAGGACTCGTCGATGAACGTCACCTTGGCTTCGCCGTCGGCCAGTGCCGCGGCGAGCCCGATCACCCCGTTGCCGCAGCCCAGGTCCACGACATGTCCATGACCTCGGAGCGGCGGCAAATTTTGCAGGAAGAACCGGGTGCCGATGTCGAGACGGTCGGCGCAGAAGGTGCCCGCGTGGTTGGTGACGGTGAGCCCGGAGACCGCTCCGATGCCGGTGGGCAGCGCGTAGCTGCGTGGCCACGGACTGGCGCCACGGGGCAGCGCGGGGTCGGGTGAGCAGAAGATGAGCCGCGCCTTCTTCGCCGCCAGCGACGTCCTGGTCGGCCCGAGGATGCGTTCGAACAGCTGGAGGGTCGAGGTGTGGATCTCGGTGACCATTCCGGCGCCGACGACCACGGTGCCCGCGTGCACGTGCGGCGCGAGACGGTGCAGCTGATCCTCGAGGAGCGAGAGCCCTTTGGGCACCCGGATCAGCAACACGTCGATCCGGGGCGGCGGCGCGTCCATGGTCGTGCAGAGCCGTACCGTGTCGCCGGCGACCCCGTTGCGGCCCAGGTTCGCCCGGGTCGCCTGCTGGGTGAGGTAGGAGTCGGTGATCTGCGCGGGGCGGTGATCGGCGAGCGCGGTGACCAGAGCACCCCAGCGGTCGCCCAGCACGACCACGGTGCCCGACAGGTCGACGGGTTCACCGTCGATTCCCTCGAGATACCGCAGCAGGTACTCGTCGGCGGCGTCCCACGCGCGGAGCGGATCGCGGGGGTCCTCGGGGAAGCGGGTGAGGGCGAACTCACCTCTCGACGTGCTCAAATGGTTCATCGCGCCTCAGGCTAGCGACTCGCGCGCGGGATCGCTGGGGGCGAGGTCTCCTGGCTGGCGTCCTTCACGTCTGCGCTGTGAGCAGGGCGTCGGCGAGGCCGGTGCGGGCGTAGAGCACCGAACGGCCCGCCCGGTGGGCGCTGGTCAGGCCGGCGGCGCGCAGGGCGGTGAGGTGCTGGGACACGCCCGCCGCGGAAAGGCCCGAACGCTGGGCGAGTTCGGTCGTCGAGGCGGGCGTGTCCAGTTCGGCCAGGATCAACGCCCGGGATCGGCCGATGACGGCGGCCAGGGCGTCCGTGTGCGCATGCGCCCGGCGTTCCCACAACGTGCCGATCCCGCGCGCCGGATAGGCCAGCTGGGGCGGTTCGGACCCGGCGGACCGGGTCAGGACCCGCGGCCAGGCGAAGACCGACGGCACCAGGAGCAACCCGGCTCCGGTGTCGATCCTGGTGATGGCGCAGTGCCGCTGCACCAGGTGGAGGCTGCCGGCGGTCCAGCGCACCGTGTGGTGCAGTTCGTCCAGCGCCTGGGCCGTACCCTGCTCGGCGACCTGGCGGCCCCGGTGGAAGAGGTCCGCCTCCAGCACCGAGCGGATCCTCGCCCAGTAGGGCGCTATCGCCAGCTCCCAGTACGTCTCGATCTCCGCGACGATCCGGGGCAGGTATGTCCGAGGGGCCCGGTGAAGGCCCCGCAGCCGGGGCGACAGGGCGCCTCCGCGTTCCGCGGCCAGGTGGTCGAGGTCTCGCCGTACCTGCTCGGGGTCGGTGGCCGCGATGGCGGCCAGCTCGTCGGGCAGGCCGGGGGACGGGGTCGCCGGTGCCGGGTTGAGGAAGTCGGGGAGGTGGCCGGCGGGCGGGATCATGTCGGCCAGCCAGCCGCGATCGAGCCCGGCGGCTGCGAGCCGGGAGCGTACCTGGTCGGCCCAGCCGCGGTGCGGGCGCGGCACCACGGCGGCGGCCAGCGCTCTGACGCTGGTGACGACTTCCCACATGGGCGAGACGGCGAACCGGGTCTCGGCCAGGTCATTCACCGAAAACGCCAGCCGCGCCTTCATGCCGCCTCCACTGCTCCCCGGATTCGGTCAGAGCTTAATCAGTGGACCCTCGCTCCGCTGCCTAGCAGGATCCCGGAAGCAGCAAGCAGTACGACCCGAAAGGCAGTCACGCACATGTCCGTTGCCAGCTCCCCCTCCGCCGACGCCGCGACCCAGCGGAAGGCCCGCTTGTTCCGCGCGCTGAGCACCGAGCCCGTACTGGTGCTGCCCAACGCCTGGGACGCCGCGAGCGCGGCCGTCATCGCCGCGGCCGGCGCCACGGCGATCGCCACGACCAGCGGCGGCGTCTCGTGGTCGCTGGGCCGCGGGGACGGGCAGGGCCTCAGCCGGGGTGAGATGGCGCAGGCCGCGCGGCGCATCGTGGACTCCGTCGACGTGCCGGTGACGGTCGACGCGGAGGGAGGGTACGGGCCGGCCCCGGCGGATGTCGCCGCGACCGTGCGGGCGATGGTCGAGGCCGGTGCGGTGGGCGTCAATCTGGAGGACTCGACGGCCGTCGGCGGTCCTCTGTTCGGCGTCGCCGAGCAGGGCGCCAGGCTGCGCGCCGCCAGGGACGCCGCGGCCGCGGCGGGCCTGCCGGAACTGTTCGTCAACGCCCGCACCGACGTCTTCCTGTTCGGGATCGGTCCGTCGGACGGCCGGCTGGGCGCAGTGCTGGAGCGCACGGCGGCGTACGCCGAGGCGGGGGCCGACGGCGTCTTCGTCCCCGGCCTGCTCGACCTGGACGTGCTGACCACCCTCTGCGCGGCGTCGCCGCTGCCGGTCAACGCGATGGCCGTCGCCGGTGGCCCCGGGGTCGCCGAACTCGCGCGGGCCGGGGTGCGCAGGGTCAGCCTGGGCACCGGGTTGGCCCAGGCCGCCTACGCCGCGACCCGGCGGGCCGCCGCCGAGCTGCTCGGCACGGGAGGTCTCACAGCGCTGGACGGTTCACTGGACTTCGGTGAACTCGACGCCCTGTTCGGCCGCTGACGCGGGGCCGTCCGGAGCGATCCCGCCCGAGGCGGGAAGCAGGTCCGCGAACAGCGCGTCCCTGGAGGCCGCCGCGGCGTCCTCGGCCGCCGTGATCGCCGTCAGAATGGCGTGGGCCAGGCCCGTCGCGTCGAGCCGTCTCCGGCTCCGCGGAGAGATCTCCAGCCGCACGAGGACGCCGAGCGCGTCGGTGACGGCCGTGATCCCGCCGTCGTCGGCCCGGCCGGAGAACGCGGCGGCGCTCCATTCCTCCGCCCTCGCCTCCGCTCGCGCGGCGGCGGAGATCAGCGCGTCCAGCCGCGCCTGCGCCTCCTCGAACTCCTTGATCCCGTCAGTCCCCTCCATCGCTCAGTCTCCTCGCAGCACGTCGCTGATGTAACCGTCGAGCGGGTCGGCGGCGCCCGCGCCCGCGGTGCCTTGCGCCTGGCCCGCGAGGTCCTGGACGACCTCCGTCAGTCGCTCGCCCATCGCCTGGTGAGCCGCGGCGATCGCCTCCTGGACGGCGTGCGCGAGCTGGACGTGGTCGAGGCCGCGCAGGCCGTGCAGGGCGCGCGGGTCGATGGACAGCCCGCGCAGGCGCCCGCTGCCGGTCACCTCGGCGCGGACCACCCCTGAGGGGTCGGAGCCCGCCAGCCGCTCCTCCTCCAGCCCGTGCAACGCCTCGGTGACGGCCTGGGCCCAATCACCCGCCTCGCGCAGCAGGCCGGGGACATCGCCCGGCTCACCGTCGGCGAACGCCTCGATGTTCCTCATGAGGAGCCCTTGGCCGCGGGGACCCAGTACTCGTCCAGCACGTCGGGGTCCGCGATCGCGTCGGTGAGGTGGAGGTCGCGCGCCCCCAGCGCCGGGTTGCCGGCCCGGTAGAAGGCGCCCCTCAGGTCGTTGAGCTTGAGCTCCAGCTTGTTGAGCTCGCTCTCGTACGAGTTGTACACGTCGGTGAACTGCTTGACCAGGTTGCCGGCGGCGCTCATGAACACGCCGACCTGGGTCATCAGGGCGACCTTGCCGACGGGGTGGGTGCTCATGGCGGCCACGGCGCGCAGTATGGGGGCGGAGGCGGCATAGAGCCCGAACACCGACAGGTCGTACTCCATCACCTCCTTGTACTGGCTGTTCATGGTGCTGCTCATCGCCCCGGAGATCTTGCCGAGCTGGCCGTACAGGCCGTTGACGTTGAACCGGATGTACTGCTGGAGGTTCTGCGCCGCCAGGCCCTGCCAGTAGGGGGTGATGTCGTCGAAGAACGAGCGCCACAGGTCGGACCGGCTGCCCTCCAACGCCCCGGCCATGTCCTTCCACAGATCGCGCCGGAGGGAGAACAGGAACGGGTTGCCCGCGTTGAGGGTGGCCGCCACGTCCAGCGCGAGCGCGGCCAGACCGAGCCCGGAGAGCGCCATCGCGGCTCTGCTGCTCTGGCGCAACGGGTTCAGCCCCTGGATCAGCCGCCGGTAGAAGCCGGGGTCGGTACGCGGCGTGGGGCTGACCGTGATCGTCCGCTGCACGGCGCCGTTGGCGTTGGTGACGTACAGTCGCTGGTCGCCCGTGGGCGCGGTAGGACCCGGCAGGATCAGCTTCGGCGGTTCGCCGGACGGAACCGTCATCGTGGATTCCTCCTCACGCGGTCTTGCTCTTCCGGTCGGCGGCGGCGTAGTTGTCGGCGGCTTGGAAGACCTTGCCGCTGTCGTCGCGCAGCAACCTGGACAGGATGCCGGCGCAATCCTGCCAGGCGTCGGAGACGGTGTTGAACCGGTCTACGAACATCAAGCCGACTATGGGCACGCCGGCCATGGGGATCAGGTGCCAGCCCTCGAAGCGGGGAGTCCAGTGCTTGACGGTGTCCACGCCGACGGCCGAGCTGTCCATGGTGCCGGCGAACTTCCGTACGTACCCCTCGCTGACGTCGTAACCGTTCGGGCGGTTGCCCGTGTCGTCCGGCGGTGGAGCCAGCCTGGCTGACACGGTCCGCGCCGACTGGGCCCGAAGGCTCTGCGGGAGGCAGGCGGGCGGCGGGCAGGCGGGGGTGTGCGGGCACGGGCTCACCAAAGTCGGAGAGCCGGCCATGAACGACGAACCATGATCATTCAACACGGGCTCTTTGTATCATCACCAATCCGCGTCTCCGGAGGCGCCGTGACCGATCCGGCGACGAGTGAACGGAAGGTAACCCTCGCGTTACTGACACAGAGTCCCGCGATGCGTAGATTGCGGCAGGTGGTGATCACTGATCACCTATGGCTCGTCGTCCTCCTCCCCAAAGGGTCACATGACAACGCACCTGCCCTCCTTCCCCGCCGCGGGCGAGAACCCGCTCGACACCTGCATCCGGTTACGGGAGATCGCCCCCGTGGTCGAGGTGGAATTCCCGGGCGGCGTGCCCGCCTACCTGGCGCTGACGCACAAGGCCGTGCGGGAGATCCTCGCCGGGGACAACAAGACCTTCCTCAGGGACCCCCGGCACTGGCCCGCCCTGTATGACGGATCGATTCCCGAGGACTGGCCGCTGCGCGCCATCATCCAGGGCGGTCACCTGTCCACCATGGACGGCGGCGACCACAGGCGGCTACGCGGCCTGGTCGGCAGGGCGTTCACGCCGGCCCGGGTGCAGGCCCTGGAGCCGCGGATCCAGCAGATCATCGATGGCCTGCTGGATGACGTCGTGGCCGCCGGTGACGGCGTGGACCTGGTGCCCGCCTTCACCGAAGCGCTGCCGATGTGGGTGATCTGCGAGCTGTTCGGCATCCCCGCCGAGGACCGGCTCCGGCTGCGCAACTGGACCTCCACGCTGCTGGCGCACACCACTCCGCCGGAGGTGGCCTTCGCGACGCAGAACGAGCTGCAGGCGTTCCTGCACGAACTGGTGGAGCGCAAGCAGCGCGAACCTGGCGACGACCTCACCTCCGGCCTGGTGCAGGCCCGAGACGAGGGCGACCGGCTCACCACCGACGAACTGGTCGGCGTGCTGTGGCTCATGCTCGTCGCCGGTCACGAGACCACCGTCCACCTGCTCGGGTACGCCATCGTGGCCCTGGCTCAGAACCCGGACCAGCTCCGGCTGGCCAAGGCCGAGGACCGCTGGGCCGACGTGGTCGAGGAGACCCTGCGCTACCGCCATTCGGTGATGATGACCAGCTTCCGCTTCACCGCGGAGGACGTGACCATCGCGGGGGTGCACATCCCCAAGGGCAACGCGGTCGGCGTGGTCTACCAGGCGAGTGGCGTCGATCCGGCGGAATACGGCGACAGCGCCAACCGGTTCGACATCACCCGTGAGCAGACCGGGCACCTCGGCTTCGGCCACGGCCCGCGCTACTGCATCGGGGCGCCGCTGGCCCGGCTGGAGAGCAGGCTGGCCCTCGCCTCGCTGTACCGGCGGCTGCCGGGGCTCAGCCTCGCCATCGACCCCGACGACATCGCCTACTCCCCGTCGTTCTTCACGATCGGACCGCTGTCCCTGCCGGTCGATCTCGGTCTCACCACGTCCTGACGGGCATGATTCATTTGCCGGCCCTTGGCATCTGAGAGCACATGGCGGGGGTACGTCCTCCCCGATGGGGCGATCTTGGGCCCCGGAGGGGAGGACGGCCATGTACGCGACGGTACGGCGGTACGAGGGAGTGACCGATCCCGCCGAGGCGGGACGCCGGGTGAGTGAGGAGTTCGTCCCGCTCATCAGCCAGGTCCCCGGGTTCGTGGCCTACTACTGGGTCGACGCCGGGGATGGCGTGATGCTCTCCACCAGCGTCTTCGAGGATCAGGCCGGGGCCGAGGAATCCACCAAGAGGGCCGCCGACTACGTGCGGGAAAGTCTCGCCTCCCTGCTTCCGAACGCTCCGCAGGTCACGGCCGGCGAGGTGGTGGCGTCCGGGTAGCGGTTGCCCGCGCTCCGGCGGCACCGCTCGTCAGGCGGCGCCGAAGTCCTCGGCGTGGTCGCGGGCCCACTGGCCGTACGTCCGGGCGGGTTCGCCGGTGACCTTCGCGACCGCGTCCGTGGGCGGCGCGGGCCGGTCCACGGCGGCGGACTCGCGGATCACGGCCTCGGCGACCTGCGGCGTCGTCCAGGCGCTGAGCGTGCATCCCGTGGTGGGGGAGATCGAGCTCGACTGCGAGGTCCTGGCCGTGCCCGGCGACGACCATCGCGAGCCGGTCTGAGCGTGGTTCGGCGTCCGGACCGGATGCCCGTCACGAGCGATCGACCGTGCGGACGCTCCTGCTCATCAGCGCGAGAAGCAGTGCCGTTGTGATCAGGCACCCCAGGATGACCAAGGTCCGGTGCGCGCCGAGGGCGGCTGATATCGGGGCGATCGAGAACTGCATGACGGGCACCGCCACTGACGACAGGAGCACGTCGTACGAGTACACCCGCCCGAACAGATCAGCCGGGATGTGGGACTGCAGCGCACCGAGCCAGGCGATGCTGAACTGCTGTACTCCGGCGCCCACGCAGAACGCCGTCGCGACGAGGACGATCGCCGGGGCCCGCAGGCCGAGGGCCAGGGGGAGGAACGCCTGTGTCCCGGCGCATGTCAGGCCGACCAGCAAAGGCCGGCGCGCGGTGAACCGTAGAGCGATCAGGCCACCTGTGACCAGTCCCAGGCTCTGCGCCGCGAGGACGATGCCCCACGTGGGGCGGCCGAACTCCTGATCGGCCAGGATCGGGCCCAGGACCTGCACACTGGCGGACAGCGCCGCATTCATGAGGGCGAACGCGAGAACGATGACCCAGACCCAGGTGCGCGCCGAGAACTCACGCCAGCCTTCGCGAAGCGCGGACGGGAGGCTCGGGCGGGCCGGCCGCTCGGCGGGTTCGGTGATCCGGCGGAAGAACCCGGCCGCGCAGACGACCAGCGCCCCGGCTGCGCAGAGCCCCCAGGCCGGCTGGGTGAACGCGGCGACGCCCCCGGCCAGAACGGTGCCGGTCACGGTGGCGGTGGTCATTGCGAGCCGCGCGACGGCGTTCGCCCGCTGCCGCGCGTCCTGGGGCGTCACCTCAGCCGTCGCCGCCGCGGCGGCGGGCAGGGAGAAGGCGCTCGCCACGCCGGTGACTGCCGCGAGGATCGCGTACGGCGCCACGTGTACGGTTCCCAGTACGGCGCTCGCGGACATTCCGAGCTGACAGCAGCCCCCGACGAGGCAGGACACGATCAGGACCGGTCTGCGAGAGTAGCGGTCCGCTATCGCACCGCCGAGTACCACGAAGGCAACATAGGACGAAGATCTGGCACCCACCACGATGCCGACGTCGACCGCTGAGCCGGTCAGGTCCAGCAACGCGAACGCGCTGGAGAGGGGGGCGAGCGCATAGCCGAGCGACGTGGTGACTCTCCCCAGCAGGATGCGGTAGAAGTCTCTCGGATATCCGAGCCGCCGGCGCGTGGGAAAGCCGAGCCGGACCGCTGACTTGCCTTGCCTGAACGCCACGGGCCGGACCTACGCCGGCTTCTCGAAGACGGAGACCATCTTGCGGCTGGCGTCGTCGTAGGCGGACCGCTGCCAGTCGGACCACCGCTCCCGGAGCCTGAAGCCGGCCTCGGCTGCCATGCCGTCGATCTGCTCGGCGGAGTGGTAGTGCATCACACATGGCACCAGCCGGATGGATCCGTCCTCGATGATGGCGTCCTGCGACTCCAAAACGCGATTCTCGCGATCGGCCCTGATCGCCTGGATGACCAACCGGCCGGCACTCATGTGCTTGACCTTGACGAACTCGTCGCCGGAGCCGAGCCCGGAGGTTCCAGGGGTGAAGTTCTCCAGGATGAGGACGCCGCGTGGTTCCAGGCAGGCATGGACGTTCGCCAGGAACCGCCGCTGGCGAAGGTCGTCGCCGAGCATGAAGAACGTGTTGAACAGGCACGAGGCGGCGGCGTAGGTGCCCGCCACGGCGGAGCGCGCGACGTCGACATGCCGGATGTCCATGTCGAGGCCGCCCTCGTGGCACTTGACCCGCAAGATGTCCAGCATCGAGCGGCTGACATCCGTGGCCGTCACCGGTATCCCGTTCCTGGCCAGCGGTATGGCGATGCGCCCCGTGCCGGCGCCGACCTCGAGCAGGCGTCCCTTCCCCGCGAAGCCGGCGAGAGCGGCGAGTTGCTCGGGTGAGGGGACGAGCCGCTCGTAGTAGGAGTCGTAGATGTCCGCGGCCGCTTCGCCGTAGGTGTCCGGCTCGAAGCCCATCATGTGCGGTTACACCTTCCTGAGCCGGCCGGAATGAATCCGGTGGCGGTGATCTGGCGCAGGGATTCGGTGACGAACCGCGGGCTGTCGATCCCCGCGAGAGATGCGAAACGGGCGGCGATCTCATGTGCCGGATAGAGGTGCGCCAGCAGCCAGACCAGCGCTGTCGCCCTCGACATCTCGCCCGCCTGTCGTCCGCCCAGGGCCACCGCGCCGTCCAACGGCAAGAGGACCTCCCAGCCGCAGTCGAGCTGGGGAGGAAGCATGAGGAGGTCTGTGGCGAGAGTCGCGGAGAGCTCTTGGTCCCAGGAGAAGAGGCCCGCTATTCCGGTCAGGCGTTCGCTCAGCTCGATCCTGTCGCGCACATGAGTGAGGGCGTGCTCTGGCTGGTAGCCGCCCGGCGGGTTGAGGCGTTCCAGGATGCCGGCTGTCACCGCGTCGCCCAGCCCGCTGCCCACCAGCCGCGTGATCGTGAATTTCTCCCTTTCCGCGAGGTAGCTGCCTTCGACGGCCGTCAGCAGCATTTCCGTGGCGAGCGTCAGGGTGTGCTGAGAGGTCGCCCACGCCGTGCCGGTGTCCCCCTTGACGGCGGCTCCGTAGGCGTCGCGGGCGAATTTGTGAGCTTCCGCCCCGTAGTAGGCGAGATGGATCTGCCGCAGGCGACGCTCGCTGACGGACTT
Organism: Nonomuraea sp. NPDC050691; assembly: GCF_040654455.1. Classification (NCBI taxonomy): domain Bacteria; kingdom Bacillati; phylum Actinomycetota; class Actinomycetes; order Streptosporangiales; family Streptosporangiaceae; genus Nonomuraea; species Nonomuraea sp. NPDC050691. The sequence goes on along the minus strand of NZ_JBFAIA010000007.1, from coordinate 57,945 downwards.
TCTCCACCCCTCGAATTCGTCGTGGCCCACCATGGGCACGCCGCTGTGTATCCTGCCGAAATCGCGGATCGTCTTGCGGTCCTGGAAGAGCCACCGGTAGTCGTCGCTGCAGATTCTTCTCGACAGCAATTCCGCGGATATGCTCCGCAGCTCGTCCAGCGAGTAGATCTCCACGTCCACGGTGAGGTCCTCGCTGCCGTATTTGTCGGCGAACCTGGGTGTGGTGGCCGAGCCGGGAACGACCGCGATGAGGTCGATGTCCGACGTGGCGTTTCCCAGGCCGACCGCCAGGCTCCCGCCGAGGCACACGAAGAGCGGATCGTATTGCGTGCGAACATTCTGTACGGCTACGTCGATTGCGCGTCTCTGGTCGTCGAGGAGACCGAGGTCGTCGAGATGCATTGCGGATCCCAGCGGTCGAGTCGAGTGGCCGGCCCGCCCCTGTGGAGGGCCGGCCCGCATGACGGCGGTTCCTTAGAGGGAGACGTCCGCCATCTTGGTGATCTCGATGGTCTCGCCCTGGCGAATCGACTCGATCTCGTGGACGGCGAGAGCGATCATTGGGGTCTCTCCTTTGCTAGAGATTCCGTTCTCCGCGACGGATTGCCGGGAGGGAGCCCGACCATGAAACGCGGCCCGTGGGCGTGGCATAACACCACTCTTGCTGGTCGGGCAGATGTCCCAGATCATGCAGCACGTTTTCTGGATCACGCAACCTTCACGTGGCCGTCAAGGCGCCTCCTGAACGCGTCTGGAAGGGGTGGCGCATCCGTTTCCGGGGCGTGGAAGCGGTGCTGCTCTCGAATTCCAGTGCCTTGACCGGCCAAAATCGGGCTGCCTAATCTGAGTCGGCATCGCCGGCAGGATAAAGGGGGTCGTGACGGATGATTCTCGTCGGCCTTTTGAAAAGCCATTCGTGGGAGACCTGCCGATGAGGTCCGCGCGGTCGGCGGTCGTCCACGAATTCGCCGAGAAGGTCACCGCTTATTTCGCCGGCCACGATTCCTGTGCCGGGCTTCGGGACCTGCTGCCCCGGCACGACGCATGCGCGGCCCTGCTCGCCGAGGCGGCCGAGCTCCGTGACCGCGAGGGACCTGTGGGCCTGTCGCACGTGCACCGCAACGGCTTCACCAAGCTTTGCCTGCTCGCCGGGCCCGCCCATGCCCCCTGGCGGCTGCGGCTGCACATCTGGGACGGGCCCGCGCGTGATCCGCAGATCCACGACCACCGGTGGTGCTTCTCATCCCGCGTTCTCGCCGGGGAGCTGATGGCGTTCAACTACGACAGGGTGGACAGCGGCACGGGGTGGTTCGCACATCGCCTTCACGACGCCGACGCGGACGGCAGGAAGAAGATCGAGCGGGCCGGGCAAGTCGCTCTGAGCCTGGCGGAAACCGTCGTGCTGAAGGCCGGCCGGACACATGACCTGCACTACGAGCTGCCGCACCTCATCGAGCACGAGCGCCTGGGGATGGCCGCCACGCTGGTGCTGACCGCGCCGGCCGCGCGGGGCTTCTCCCATGGCTACAACCGTGACCGCGCCACCCAGCCGACGGTCGTCCCGCCCACCATGATCCCAGCCGGTGACGTGGGCCGGCGCATCCATGAATTCCTGGAGAGATTCGCGTGTTCATCGCCTTCTGTGGTCTCGACGGATCAGGCAAGACCACCCAGATCGAGCTGCTGAGCGAGGCGCTCAGGCCGGCGCACAGCGTGTACGTCACGCGGCAGCCCACGACGGCCTACCGCAACGATCCATTGGTGCGCGCCTACCTCAACGACGAGGTGAGCAAGGCCGAGGAGCTTCCAGCGCTCAGGGAGATGGCACTCTACGCTGCCGCGGACCGGCTACGACACCTGCGTACGGAGATCCGCCCCCATCTGGCGCAGGGGGACGTGGTGCTCACCGACAGGTACGTCTACTCCAGCTATGCCTACTTCCTGGCGCGCGGGCTGGACGAGCTGCCGTGGCTGCTCGCGCTCAACAAGTTCGTGCCGGCCCCGGATCTCGTCTTCTACCTCGACATGAGCCCGGAAGAGAGCGAGCGCAGGATTCTCCGCCGTGACGGCCGCTCCCACAAGAAGGAAGAGGTCAACCTGGAGCGCATGGCCCGGGTCAGGGAGATGTTCCTGAGCCGGCCCTGGGGCGTCGATGATCGTTTCCACGTCATCGACGGCGCACAGCCGCGAGAGGCGGTCGCCGAGCTGATCCGCAAGCAGGTGGGCTGTGGTTAGGCGGGCTGTCGCGTGTGTGCTGCTCACCGCCGACGCGCGCGTCGTCCTGCATCGGCGCGGCCCTGCGTGCCATGACGAGGTAGGCATGATCGAGCCCCTCGGGGGCGAGGTCGACGCGGGCGAGTCCCTTCTTGACGCGCTGCACCGCGAGGTGACCGAGGAAGCCGGCGACCTGCTCCTACGGGTGGTACGGCCGCTGACTCCGCAACGTCTGACCGTGCCGGACACCAGGGGAGTGCTCCATCGCTGGCTCGTCCATCCCTTCCTCGCTCTTCTGCTCGGCGGCGAGCCGAGCGTGCGCGAACCCGAGTACAACGCCGGCTTCGTCTTCGTGCCCATGGCCGACGTCCTGTCACAGCCCCTGACAAAGCTGTGCGGCGGGCTGCTCACGGAATCAGCGCGGTCAAGCCTGGCCGAGATCCGTGGGGAGGCGGCATGCCTGTAGCGGCATCGGAGGTCACCCGGCAGCGACGGGCGGACGGGACGCCGATCGTGTACGCCTCGGGCAGCGGCGCGACCGTCCTCGACCGCGAAGGGCGCGACTACCTGGACTTCATCTGCGGGTTCGGCCCGGTGGTCATCGGACATGCCGATCCGGACTGGTCGTCGCGGGTCCTTGAGCTCATGGGCGGTGGCATCCATCTGCCCGGGTACACGAGCGCCCACGACGACTTCGCCCAGGCCGTGTGCGATGCGGGCAGGTGGAGCGTCGGATACTTCAAGCACTCCTCCGACGCGGTGACCGCGGCCGTGCGCCTGGCCGGCATGGAGACGGGCCGGCGAAGCTTCATCCGATGCGGCTACCTCGGCTGGCACGACGCGCTCATCGCGAGCTCGCCCCGCTGGCACGAGCCGCTGAGCAGTCCCGCCAGGGCGGAGGTCAGGTATCACGAGGGTTTTCGCGGCGTTCACGGCGCGGAACGGCCCGCGGACTGGGTCGGCCTGGACCCGGTCGAGCTGAGGGAGATCGTCCGCACGGCACCCGACGCTTACGCCTGCCTGGCCGTCGACGCCTACCAGGCGACGCTGCTGGATGGTGGCTGGCTTCAGGCGGGGATGGAGCTCTGTCGTGAGCACGGCATCAGGATCATCATCGATGAGACCAAGACCTCAGGCCGGGTCTCTCCTCTCGGCGCCCTCGTCGACCTGCACGAGCAGGCCGACTACGTGGTGCTGGGGAAGGCGATCGCCAACGGGGCGCCGCTCAGCCTGCTCCTGGGCCCGCCCTCGATGATCTCCGCGTACGGCGGCGCCCGCGTGAGCGGCACTTTCAGCAAGGAACTCCTGGCGCTCTGGGCCGCCACGGCCACCGCGGAGCGCATGTCGAAGAACGACGGCTACGCGCTGCTCCGCGGTGCGGGCAGGACCGTCGCCGCCGCCTTCGAGGAGGCGACTGAGCAGGCGGAGACAGCGGGCCGCGTGCGTGCCGTGCCGCTGTTCGACGGCGCCATGTGGGAGGTCGCCTGGGCGCCGTCCATGCTCGGCGACCTCGCCGCCCGCGCCCGGCTGCCCGAGCACATGGCCTCGGCGGGCGTTCTCATCCTGCAGGGACATCCGTCCTTCGTCAGTCTCGCCCATGCCGACATGGACGCCGACGTGCTCGTCGAACGGTTCCGTGCCGGCTTGGAGGCATGGAAGCGTGAGGAGATGAGCCGGTGACGATCGACAACGTGCGCTTCCTCGAAGAGGTACGTCTCGCCCCGGAGCCCGGCCGGGTGTTCGTCAACGTCACCTCCCGTGGCTGCGGAAGCGGATGCTCCTACTGTTATGTGGACGGCTTCCGCGAGGTGCAGGAGCTGGTCGACTTCGACCAGTTCCGCGCCTCCATCGACGCGCTCGTGAGTGACGAGAGCTTCCAGCCCGGACCGGACGGCACGGTGGTGAGCATGTGCCCCGACACCGAGCCGTTCAAGACGCCGGAGTCGACCGACAGGGTGCTGTTCGCGGCGAAGCGGGTGCTGCGCCTCGGCAACCCCGTCCAGTTCTCCACCAAGGAACGCCTGCCCGAGCGCGCCTTGGCAGAGGTGGCCGATGCCGCCCGGCGTCCCGAGCAGGTCGTCTGGTTCACCTCGATGACCACCGTCTCGGCTGCTCACCAGGTCGAGCCGGGGGCCGCGCCGATCATCGAGCGCCTCCGCAACTTCGAGCGCTGCCGGGCGCATGGCATGCCCTCGTGCCTGTACATCAAGCCGTTCCTGCCCTCGATGCTGCGTGACACGGACCGGCTGATCGAGCTTCTGCTGGCCCACCCGCCCGACTCGATCTGCGTCGGCATTCTCTACAAGGCCAATGAACGCGGAACCCGGTCGCACCGGCATCCCGTGCATCCGGGGCTGACCTCACGCGGCCTCGACGACCGTTTCATCGAATTCGTGTCCAGGTTGAGGCAAGCCGGCGACATCAAGATCTTCCACTCGGCGATCTGCGTCAACGCCTGGCAGCTCGACCGGGAGCCGAGCCCTCCGATTTGGTCGAGCTATCCCGAGTTGTGTGTCTCGTGCCGCGGATGTGGCCAGTGATCGTCTACCTCAACAACGCCACCACGGCGTACCCGCGGGAGCAGGTCGCGGTGGCCGCGTACAACGAGGCGTTGAACACGGCGCCCGCCGACGTCAGGCACGCGGCGGGCGATTCCGACGCGGACGTGGCGCGCGCCAGGATCGCCGAGCTGCTCGGGGTCGCCGCGGGCGAGGTGGCGCTGCTGTCCGACGGGACCTTGGCGATCAACTACGTCATCCAGGGGACGGCGCGCGGCGGGCGGATCCTCGCCGACAACAGGTCGCACAACGCCGTGCTGCGCACCGCCAACGCCGTCGGCCGGCTGACAGTGGTGGACCTCTATTCGCTTGAGGATGAGCCGCAGGAGTTCCTTGACCCCGGCTTCGTGCCCGACCTGATCTGTCTCACCCACACCAGCAACGTCAACGGTGCGGTCCTCGGCGTGGAGCAGGCGTTGGCCGGCTTCAGGGAACGGTTCCCCGGCTGTCCCATCCTGGTCGACGCCAGCCAGGCGGCCGGAGCGGCCGACATGGGCGGGGCGCTCGCCGCCGACTACGTGGTCTTCCCCGGACACAAACATCTGGGCGCGGTGCCCGGCGCGGCCGTCCTCGTCGCCCGCAGGGCGCTGCGGCCGCTGGTCTTCGGCGGTACGGGAGCGGGCGCCGAGGACGCCGTCTGGAGCGGCGACGGCAACGTGGTCGAGGTCGGCACCCCCAACGCGCCCGCCGCGCTGGCCCTGGCCGCGGCCCTGGCCAGGGCGCAGGAGGAGCAAGAAGCTGACAGGAAGCGGATCGCCGAGCTCGTCGCCCTGCTCCACGCGGGGCTGGCCGAGATGAGGTCGCTGCGGCCGATCGGACCGCCGCCGGACGGGGCGCGAACCGGCGTGGTCGGGTGTGCGGTCACCGTGGGGCACCCGGAGCTGGACTGGGCGCGCACGCTGGGGCTCCAGGGCGTGATCGTCCGCGGGGGCCTGATGTGCTCGCCCGTCCACCACGGCCAGCTCGGACTTCCCTTGGGCACCCTGCGCTTCAGCGTGAGCAGGCACAACTCCGCCGAGCAGGTCGAGCGGGCCGTGGCCGTCGTGGCCGAGCTGGACCGCGCGCTCACGGACCTGTACACATGACCGACCCTCGATGCAGCCGTCACGGCACGCTCATCCACCTGGGGACCGCACGCCCGTGCGCCGAGGATCCGGACGCGCTGGCCTTCGAAGGCACCGCGCTCGTGGTGCTGGCGGATCTGCGCGAGGGGCTCGGCGCTCAGGGCTTCCGCCTGCTGGAGCTGACGGCGGCGAACGTTCTCATGGCCCGGCGGCCGGACGTCGGCACCATCATCGCCGCGCCCGGCAGCTCATTGACGGTGACCAGGGGCAGTTCACCTGCGGCGATCCGGGCGGCACTCGAAGCCGCGGTCGCCTTCGGCAACGACAGTGAGGAATGTGATGGCGAACACGTCCATGTTCGGGACCAGGCGCAGCGGGATCATCTTCGCGGCGGATCTCGGCACTCCTGACGACAATTTCCGCGTTCTCGACCTCATCGCCGGCCACGTCGACGTCGTCAAGCTGGCGAGCCCGTTGGTCTACCAGCACGGCATCCGGGTGATCCGGCTGTTCAAGGAACGGTACGGCCTGCCGGTGTTCGCCGACCTGAAGATCGCCGACGTGCCGCACACGGACGCGCGGATCGTGGAGCTCATCCGTGACAACGGCGGGTCCGCCGCAATGATCCACGGCTTCGTGGGGCCGGACGCGCTCGAGCTCTGCATCGAGGCGGCGGGACCCGACGTCGGGCTGATCATGCAGTTGGAGCTGACCAATCCTGGCGGGCGCATGTTCACCGCGCCCATCGCGGAGGACATGGCCAAGCTCGCCCGCGACCTCGGCCTCTTCGGCGTGCAGGCGCCGGGGAACAGGCCCGATCGCATCGCGCGCATTCGGGAAGTGGTGGGTCCCGAGGCGACCGTGGTCTGCTGCGGGGTCGGGGCCCAAGGCGGCACGCTGCCCGAGGTGTTCGCGTCCGGCGGCACGTACGGAATTGTCGGCCGCGCCATCTACGCCAGTGACGACCCGCTGGCCGCGGTGACGGGCCTCTCCGCGCTCGCTCCTGCCGGGAGGTGAAACGTGCCGAGGCGAATGTCCTGAGCCGCGAGGCCCGGGACATTCACCTCGGTGCGGCCAGCATCGCGAGAGTCTTTTCCCGGCAGGCGTTGTCGAGCATGTCCGCGTTGACGGAGAAAAGCCGGCTCGTCCGGGCGAGCCGCCGCAGTTTGTTCCGCATGTCCGAGCATGCCGCGCTGTAACGGCGGAAGTCATTGTTCAAGTGGTGGAGCAGGTCGTACTTCAGACCGTACGTGCCAACGGCCAGGGCGAAATGTTCGAGAAACACCGTGAAGGTTTCCTCGTCGATCTCCTCGACCGAGAATTCCTTGGACGGGTTGAAGTCGACGACGCACATGTTGCGGATCCGCGCCTCTCTCACCGACGGGCGGCCGAAGACCAGATCGGGATCCAGCCTGTATTCGGACCGGTCGAGATGCCGGTCCTGCCGGCCGGAGGCGATGATGTCGTCGAAGCCGCCGCCCGCGCGCACCCTCATGGCGGTCGGCACTCCGTGCACCTGTCGATCCCGGATCAGCAGGTGCGTGTTGCCGATATAGCGTGCGCCACTGGCGCAGGCCTGCCCGAGGAAGACCGTCTTGCCGGCCTTGGCCCGCCCGAACAACAGCGTGGCGCCCACGCCCGGCTGCAGGAAGGCGGCGCCCTTCAGGTGCAGGAGACCGTTGTCCACGGCGAAGATCGTCAGCAGGTGCTTGACGAGATAGGCCCAGACGATCCGGTCGAGTCGCCGGCCGAAGACGTGAATGCGGTTGCCGCGCGTGACCAGTTCGGCGGGCGGGCCGAAGTGGTGTGTGATGTAGAAGCCGTCTCGGAACCGGTCGGCGCGAAAACCTCGGTCACCCAGGGGGCGCAGGAGGTCCGGCTCGATGGGGTCCTCGTCCAGATCGACGCAGACGACCTCGTAGTCCACCTCGTGGCCGGCCGCGGACTCGGGGGGCAGACGCCTGTTGAAGTAGCCGAACGCCGGGAAGTCCGCCAGGTTGCTGGACAGTCGGACGCGGAGCAGATTGAGGTCGATCACCGCCGACGACCTTATCGTGTACCGTCCGCCCAGGTCGGCGGTGACATCATCCTCAGTACCCATCCCATCCCCCTGCCGGCGAAGCGGCGAACGCCCATGATTATCGACGCGAATGGTCCGGCGCGCATCAGATGGAAGCAGGGGCCGCGCGCCTTCCGGATGGATGGAATTTCCTGCGGCCGAGCCGGTGCGGAGTGGAAGGAAAAACGGTCGCCTATTCATCTTCTTGACCCGTTGAACGGTCCTCCGTCTAATCTTATGCACAACCTGAGAATGGATTGGAGGGAAACAGATGAAGATCTCTGCCGACGTCATTCGCCAGCTGTCGACTGGTGCCGTCAAGAAGGGCTGCCAGAACGGCGGCAAGTAGTGCGTTCGTGATCGTGGCGGCCATGGGAATGGCCGCCACGATCACGAACGTGCAAGAGCGGCGAAGGAGTGAGCGAAAATGGCGGCCCTTGAAGTGCTCCTGGGCGAGAGGCGAATCGCCGGGCGAGCCGAGCTGGCCGAGGCGATGCGGATCCTGGCGACGGAGGCGGCCCCCGACTGTCCCGCCGGCGCACCCGGCGACTACCTCGAGCCCCGACTCTTCTCCCAGCTCGTCCGGCCGGGATTCGAGGACATGACACTGGAGCAACTGCTCTTCGGCAGAGCCGCGGAGAAACCGGCGGAGATCGTCGCGATGACCGACGCCACCGGCGTGGTGAGCCTTCCCGGACTGGGCTCCTGCCGGACCGGATTTCCCCAGGCGCGGGTGAGCATGCGTTTCGACCGTGACGCGCGAAGCTTCACGGTGCGCTCGGGCGCCGGTGGGACACAGGTGTGCCCCCTTGCCCCGAGTCGGACGGTGGGCTCGACCGGGATCGAGGTCGTGGATCACCTGGATCCGATGCTCGCCGGATTCCTGGCCAACCACGTGGAGGCCGCGGAGCGGTTGACGCTCGTGGATGATCCCGGTGGCTGCCTTCCGGACCTGTCCAGGGCGCTGGACCTCATCGCCGCCGTGCGTCCCGAGTTCCACGGCTGGTTGTCGGAGAGCCTGATGGGCGTGCTGCTCTTCCGGCATCCCGACGCCGAGCCCTTCGCCGCCCTGGGCATGCACGGCATGATCTTCCTTAACGTGCCGCAGAGCACGACGGCCGCCTATTTCGTCGAGCAGTTCACGCATCAGGGCGGGCACGTGGTCTTCAGTGAGGCGACGCTGCGACGCGGCGATTTCTTCGCCGTCGATCCCGAGACGCCGCTGGCCGACTTCATCGCTCAGGATGATCCGCGGATCGTGTACGACGCCTTCCACGGCCTCTACACCGAGCACATGGAACTGCAGATCTACCGCGCGCTGCTCCAGCAGGGGCTGGTGACCGAGGCGGAGGGCGCCGATCTGCGCGACTTCGCGGCCGCCGTCTCCAAACGGCACGCCACCGACCTCGCCCTGATCGCCCCGCGCGCCAAGGAGATCTTCTCGGAAGAGGGGCTCGCCGTCTTCGGCGAGTTCCAGAGCGACTGCGAAAGCGAGAACAATGGGCATGGTTGACCCCGGAGCGCTCGATCGCCTCTTCAGGCCGGCCAGAACCGATCCGGGCCTGCTCATCTCCGTCGTCGGATTCGACGGCTCCGGCAAGACGACCCAGATCGAGCGGCTCGCCGAGATCTTCCGCGCCCAGGGGCGCGAGGTCGTCGAGACCCGGCAGCCGTCCGACTGGTATCGGGAACTGGCCGAGGTGCAGGTCTTTCACGACCAGGGCGGCTCGGAGGAGACGGCGCACGTGCTCGCGCTGCTCTCGGCCGCCGACCGGCGCAGGCACGTCATGGAGGTGGTGGACCCGGCGCTCGCCAGGGGCGCGGTCGTCCTCTGCGACCGCTACGTGTACGCCACCTTCGGCGTCTTCGTCCATCGTGGCGTGGACTTCGACTTCCTGGTGACGATCAACAGCGGTGTCCCGCGTCCCGACTACGCCTTCAGCCTGCGGGTGCCGACGGAGGAACTGGTGCGCCGGCTCCGGGCTCGCGACGGTGACCGGCTGAAGCACGAGGAGAAGTCGGTGGCGAAGATCGAGTCGATCACCAGCACATACGAGAAGCTCGGCGACCAGTTGATCCAGATCGACGGCTCCTTGGGCCCCGACGAGGTCACCAAGTCGATGCTCGCGCACCTTCCCGCCTCGTACCAGGGATCAGAGAGTCATGCTCGACGCGACTGACCTGCTGGCCGAGATGGTCGCCATCCCGAGTGTGAACCCGCTTCTGCCGGGCGCGCTGCCGGGCGACGACGAGCAGAACGTGGCCGCCTTCATCGCCGGTCACCTCCGATCAGGCGGGGCCGAGGTCGAGCTGCAGGAGGTCAAGGACGGGCGATGCAACGTCATCGCGCATGCGCCGCGCAGCGGTGACGCCGACGACGCGGTGATCCTCATGACCGGGCACATGGACACCTATCCGGCGGGCGGGCCGCGCTCCGGCTACGAGCTCGTACGCGAGGACGCCGCGCTGTACGGCCGGGGCAGCGCGGACGCCAAGGGCCCGCTGGCCGCGATGGTCACCGCCTTCCTGCTGGCGGCGCGGTCGCCGTCGCGGAGGGAGGCGTACGTGGTGGCGACCGTCGACGAGGAGTGCCTTCTCATGGGTGCCCGCCAGCTCGTCTCGCACCACATGCGCCCCACCCTGGCCATCACCGGGGAGCCCACCAGCCTGGTGCCCGTCACCAGCCAGAAGGGCATCATCCGCGGGTCGCTGAAGGTCCGGGGGGCCGCCGGTCATGCCGCCTACCCCAAAGGGGACACCGCGATCGACGCGGTGGCGCGGCTGGTCGATGCCGTACACCGGCTCAACCAGGAGTATGCGAACGGCCCTGCGCATCCCGTGCTCGGCGTGCCCACCATGACAGTGACGAAGATCCAGAGCGGCGGCGGCATGAATCTGGTGGCCGAGGAGGTCACGGTGTGGTTCGACGCCCGGTTCCTGCCCGGTACCAGCGGGGAGAGGTTCGCCCGCGAGGTGGAGACCGCGCTGCGCGCGCAACTGCCCGGCCAGGACCTCGTCATGGACGCGCTCAACTTCATCTCCCCGGCCAACGCGTGTGTCGTGGACAACCCCGTGGTGTCGGAGTTCTTCGCCCAGGTGGAAGCCGTGACCGGTGCCTGCGAGCCCGAGGGCTTCGCCTACGGCAGCGAGGCGGGAGTGCTGGCGGAGATCTGTGACTCCAGCCTGGTCTTCGGTCCAGGCGACGCGCGCTACTCGCACGGTCAGGTGGAGATGATCGACGCCGGTGAACTCGACGCCGCGACCGAGATCTTCCGCAGGCTTCTCGTCCCGACAAGCGATCGAGGAACACGCCATGCCGGTAACCCTTCCTGACAAGGCCGTCATCGCCTGCGTACATCTCCTGCCGACGCCCGGTTCGCCCGGCTACGACGGAGAGCTGGAGCAGATCTACGAGACGGCGGTCCGCGAGGCGGAGATCTTCCTTCGCCACGGTGTCGACGCCCTGATCGTGGAGAACGCGCGCGACCTCCCCTTCCACCCGCAGTCCGTGCCGGTGGAGACGGCAGCCACCATCGCCGGCGTCACACGGGAGATCGTCCGCATGTCGGATGTCCCGGTTGGTGTCGCCGTGCTGCGCAACGACGCGTCGGCGGCTCTGGCGGTGGCGGCCTGCACCGGAGCCTCGTTCATCCGGGTGAACGTCCACATCGGCGCCGTCTTCTCCGCCCAGGGCGTTCTCGCGGGGAACAGCCACGAGACGCTCCGCCTCAGGGAAGCACTTCGCTGCGACGTTGCCGTCTTCGCCGACGCGGGCGTCAAGCACTCGCAGCCGTTCGCGTACCCGGATCTGGCGACGGAGGTCCGGGACCTGTCGGGCCTCGCGGACGGTGTGATCGTGTCGGGCGAGCTCACCGGTCTGGGCACGAGTGAGGGCGATCTCGTGACGGCGCGACGCGCCACCGGGCTCCCACTGCTGGTCGGCAGCGGGGTCACGCTGGACAACCTGGAGACGATGTACGACCGCGCCGACGGGTTCATCGTCGGCAGCCACTTCAAGGTCGACGGCGTCGCCGGCAACCCGGTCGACGAGGGCCGGGTCGAGGTGCTGATGAAGACCGTCGACTCGATGCGGCGTCCGCATCCTTGATCTCTCCATCCCTAGCCAAGGTAGGAAAGCGCATGAACTTAGAGCATTTCCCGGTCCGGGAGAAGACGGTGCGGGCATATCGCGTGCAAGGCGACACGATCCTGTTCCGCTACATCGACCGATACCGAACCAACGAGGTCGGCGGGTTCATCGTCGCGCTCTGCGACGGCGGTCACAGCGGCGCCGACATCGTGCAGGCGTTGGTCGACCGCTACGAGATCGACCGCGACCGTGCGGTCTCCGTGACCACGCGCTTCCTGCAGGACATGCGGGACAAGGGCTTCCTGCGGCTGCAGGTGGCCGCGGGCGACGCCGGCGCGTCCTGAGGCAATGACGATGGGCGAACACGACTTCCGGGGGCCGGCGATCGAGGCCGACGACCTCGTCCGCTCCTATCGCTCGCGATCGGGCTGGCTCAAGCCCAAGACGAACGTCATCGAGGCGCTCAAGGGTGTGAGCTTCACTGTCGAGCGCGGGGAACTGTTCGGGCTGCTCGGGCCGAACGGCGCGGGCAAGACCACGACCATCAAAATACTCAACACGCTGCTCCTTCCCACCGGCGGCACCGCCAGAGTGTTCGGCCATGACGTCACCAAGGACCCGACGGAGGTTCGCCGGCGGATCGGGTACGTCTTCGGCGGCGACAAGGGTCTGTACGACCGGCTCACCGCGCTGGACAATCTCCTCTACTTCGCCGAGCTGTACGGCGTGGACCCGGCCGAGCAGCGCACCAGGATCCACGAGCTGCTCGAACTGGTGGGTTTGTCGGGTCGCGAACGGGAACGGGTCGAGGGTTACTCCCGCGGCATGCGTCAGCGACTGCACATCGCCAGGGGGCTTCTGCACAAGCCGGATGTGCTCTTCCTCGACGAGCCCTCCATCGGGGTGGACCCCGTCGCCGCTCGCGCGCTGCGCGTGACGGTGGCCGGTCTGAGCGCGCAGGGTGTGACGATCCTGCTGACCACGCACTACATGGCCGAGGCGGACGAGCTCTGCGACAGGATCGCGGTGATAGCGGACGGCCGCATCCAGACGATGGACACCCCGGAAGCCCTCAAGGCGTCGGTCGCCGCCGACACCGTGATCGAGGTCGAGGTGGCCGAGGCGACCGACGACCACGTCAGCGCGCTGCGGGCGCTGCCTGGAGTGCTGTGGGCGGGCGCGGAGAAGGGCGAGGGCCGCACCTCCGTGCTCACCGTCCGGGCCAAGCCCGGCGGGGACCTGTACTCGGCGGTCCTGGGGGTGCTCGGCGACCTGCACATCATCCGTGTCTCCGGCCGGGAGCCCAGCCTGGAGGACGCCTACGTCGCCATCGTCGGCAACGGTTCAGGTCAGGTCCGGGCATGAGGTGGCGATGGCTGGTGCGGGTCGTCCACCGCGGCGTCCGCGCCCAGTTCCTGACGATGTCCAGGGCGCGGCTGCTCATCGTCTTCAACGTGCTGACGCCTGTGGTCTACGCGACCATCGCGATGTACCTCTATGGCGCCGACCAGCCCGGCAAACTGCTCCAGGTGAGCGTCGGCGCCGGCCTGATGGGCGTGTGGACCTCCGTGCTCTTCGGGTCGGGCGGCGCCGTCCAGAACAAACGCTGGGCCGGGCTGCTGGAACCGCTGATCTCCACCCCGGCGCCGTTCTGGGTGATCCTGTTCTCGATCTCGCTGGCGACCTCGATCGTGGGGATGTACGCCATGATCGCCACTGTCTTCTGGGGCGCGGTCTTCTTCGGAATGCCGCTGGCGTTCCCGTCGCCGGTGCTCTTCCTCACCGCGACGGGCGTGTGCGTGCTCTCCATGGGCATGATGGGCATGCTTCTGGCCTCCACTTTCGTCTTCATGCGCAACGCGAACGCGCTGGCCAACACCCTTGACCACCCCATCTGGTTGCTCTCGGGGATGTTGGTGCCGATCGCAACGCTGCCTGGCTGGATGCAGCCCCTGACCTGGGTGCTGCCGACGACCTGGGGTGCGGCCGCCGTGCACAACTCGCTCGACGGTGGTCCTGTGCTCTGGCCGATGCTCGGGGCGATCGTCCTGGGCGCCGTCTACCTGACGCTGGCCCTGCTGGCCCTGCGCCGGGTCGAGCAGCTGGCCCGCCGGCAGGCGACACTCGCGCTCGCCTGAGAGCAGGCCCCCAGCAAGGCGCAAGATCCACAGAAAGGCGGCAAATCGTGTTGCGCACCTTACGGCTTGCGGGAGTCGGCGGCATCTTGGCCTATCGGGCGCTGTTCAACTGGACGAGCCCGTCCCTCTTCGTCGGCTCGCTGCTGGCTGCCCCCGTGTTCCAGTTGCTGTTCTTCGTCTACCTCGGGCGCGAGATCGGGGTCGCGGACGACAACTTCTACGTTCTGGGCAACGTGCTGCTCGCCGCGACCGGTGCCTGCGTGACCGGCGGCACGATGGCGATCGCCAACGAGCGCAGGTACGGCACGCTGGGCCCGCTGCTGCTGAGCCCGCGCAGCCGCGTCGTGATGTGGGGTGGCCGGGCGCTGCCGTACATCGGCAACGCCCTGCTCGTGATGACCTTCACCCTGCTCTGCGCGGCGGCGACAGTGGGGCTGCGCATGCCCATGTCGGGCATGCCGGGACTGCTCCTGGCCCTGACGGCCGCGAGTCTGTCCGGCACGGCGTTCGGCATGGTCATCGGCTCTGTCGGCCTGCGGGCCAAGAACACCATGGTCATGGCGAACATCGCCTACACCATGCTCATTCTGCTGACCGGGACCATCGTCTCGCGTGACACGCTCCCGGCCTGGATGAGCGCGATCGGAAGCGTGCTTCCGCTCACTCACGCCACACAGGCGGTCCGCGCCTGCTCCAGTGGCGCCGACCTGGCCGTCGTCCTGGGCCACGTGGGCGAGGAGCTGGCGGTCTGCCTGCTCTACACCCTCATGGCCGCGGCCCTGCTGAAGTACTTCGAGTGGATGAGCCGCAAGGGCGCCTCCCTCGATGCCATCTGACCCACCTACCCGGGAGTTGAAATGACCTTCGAAGACCCCACGCTGGAGCTGAGCCACGGCGGCGGGAGCGAGTCCACCGCGCAGGGCCGGGATGCCCTGGTGGCGGAGCGTACCTCGCAGCCCTTGCCGGACTTCGCGGAACTGGCCCGCAGCTACCCGGAGCTCGCCGACGCCACCTGTGTCTTCCTCAGCGGCTCGGTGACCCAGGGCTGGGGCAACGAGACGAGCGACATCGACGTCTTCGTCGTCACCAAGGAGCCCTTCGACACCGAGAAGAGCGAGCTGCTCTTCATCGAGCAGCGGGTCTCCACGAAGGACCCGGTCGCCTGGATCGCGGTCGGTCAGCTCGGCGCCTTCCGGGCCGACATCGAGATCTGGCACGAAGCCCAGGTCGAGGAGTTGCTCAAGCGGTTCGAGCGCGACGGCTCCGGTCACTACCGCGGCTACAACGGCCCCTTCGGTTTCGCCGAGCGCGAGCTGTTCTACCGCCTCACCATCGGGGTGCCGCTGTGCGGAGAAGGCTGGTGGAGCGAGAAGAGGGAGGCGATCCTCGGGTCCGACTACCGTCTGTGGCTGGCGGAGGAGGTCAAGAACGCCGTCGAGAACCGGCTCGAGGACGCCACCGGCATGCTGAAGGCCGGTGACCACGAATCGGCGGTCCTGGCCGGCTACGAGACCCTCACCAAATCGCTCATGGCCCTGCTGGCCACGTACGGCGACTTCTCGCAGCAGCAGAAGTGGCTCTACCGCCGGATGCAGAAGTACGCCCCGGCAGAGGTGTCGGTCGAGGACGCCTGGAAGGCGCTGAGCATGGCCGGGTGCTACGAGGCCCCGGACGAGTGGGTGCGCAAGACCACCGACCTGGCCTCCCGGCTCATCCTCGCCGTCGAGCAGCGAATGAGCTGAGAGCGCGGCCGGTGGAGCGCCCGGAGCGCTCCACCGGCTCACCGACTGCTTCTTCACTTCGGGGGGCTGCTTGCGATCCGTGAGACTGCGTCTCGCCGTGTACGCCGGGCGGGCACTGGCCTGGTACTACCGCCGTACGGCGAAGCCGGGGAGCGGGGCGATAGCCGGGAGAGTGGTGCTCGCCCTCGCGCCCGGAGCGCTGCGCACACTGGCCGCCGGGCGGAAGGTCGTGGTGGTCAGCGGCACCAACGGGAAGACCACGACGACCCGGCTGATCGCCGAGATGCTGGGCGCGTCAGGCCGGGTGGTCAGCAACGACACCGGGGCGAACATGCCCGCCGGGCTCGTCACCGCGATGATCAGGGAGCTCGGGTTCGACTTCGCGGTGCTAGAAGTGGACGAGCGTTACCTGGGCAGCGTCTGCGAGCAGACGCGCCCGGCGGCGGTCGTGCTGCTGAATCTCAGCCGCGACCAGCTCGACCGCAATCCGGAGACGGCCCTTGTCGCGCAGGCATGGCGCAGGATCTCCGGTGACCTGGCCCCTCATGTCATCGCGAACTGCGACGACCCCAACATCTACTGGGCGGCGCACGACTCGCCCAGGGTCACCTGGGTCTCGATGGGTGACGCCTGGCACGACTCGTGGTCCTGCCCGTCGTGCGGCGAGAGCCTGAGCCGGTCCGCTGCCCGCCACTGGCAGTGTCATGGATGTGGGCTGTCGCGTCCCAGCCCGCAGTGGTCGGCGGGGGAAGGCTCGGCGACGTACCTGCCCGCAGCCCAGACCTACGAGCTGCCGCTGCACCTGCCCGGCAGGGTCAACGTCGCCAACGCCGCCATCGCCCTGGCCGCGGCGGCCTCCTTCGGGCAGCCGGCGGCGGACCTGGCGCGGCGGTTGTCGGGAGTCCGCTCCATCGCCGGGCGCTACCGGGTGATCGACGTCTTCGGGCGGCAGGCCCGGCTGCTGCTGGCCAAGAACCCCGCGAGCTGGAACGAGGTCTTCCAGGTGATCGACGAGGCCGCGGGCGTACTGATCGTGCTCAACGCGCGGGAGCTCGACGGCCGGGACACCTCGTGGATCTGGGACGTGGACTTCCGCAGGCTCAGGGGCAGAACGGTCTTCGTGAGCGGGGAGCGCCGCTATGACCTCGCGGTGCGGCTGGACGTCGCGGACGTGGAGTTCAAGATCGTCTCTTCGCTCGAGGAAGCCTCCGCCCTGGCGCCGATCGGCCTGCTCGACGTCGTGGCCAACTACACGGCCTTCCTCGAACTGATCAAGGAGTTCGGCTCCTCACGCCAGATGTAGGCGGCGAAATCACCCGTGGGGCCTTCCCGGCGGTAGGAGTAGAGCTCCGGAGCCTCGATCGTGCAGCGGTCCTCATGCCGCACGTCCTGGACACCCGAGCGGTGCAACAGCGCGGTGATGGCGCCGCGCAGATCCAGGCCCGGGGTTCCCCAGCGTGTCGTGGCCCAGGATTCCGGAATGACCGCGGCCATCTCCTCGCGTATCTCGGCGGAGACCTCGTAACAGAGGGCGCAGGCGGCGGGCCCGATCACGGACGTCATGCGCGAGGGCACGCCGCCGCGGGCGACCAGAGCGGCGACCAGTGCGTCGACCACCCCGGCCGTGGTGCCGGCCCGACCGGCGTGGGCCGCGCCCACGACACCGGCGACAGGATCCGCCAGCAGGACCGGAGCGCAGTCGGCGACCAGGATGGCGAGGGCCAGCCGCGCCTGATCGGTGCATACCCCGTCCACCGGCGGGGGTGAGTCGGCGAAGGGCTCGCGCACGTACGCGACCTCGGCGCCGTGCACCTGCCGCAGGTAGACCACACGGCCGGGCGGCAGACCGAGGGCGGAGGCGACCTCGTCCCGCCCTCGGACGGCCACCGCACGGGCCTCGGCACCGAGCCGGGCGACCTCATGCGGAGGCAGGCTCACCTTGCTGTGTCTGTCGGTGAACGCGACCCGGATGTCGCCGATGCGCAGTGCTCTCATGAGGCGCCCGTCGCCTCGGCTTCCTGCGTGCGGGCGCGGGCCACGGCCGCCAGGCGCCGGTTGCCCCAGGTGGGATGGCCGGTGATCTCCTCGCCGAACCACGGTGGCGGGATGAAGCGGTTGGCCTCCTCGACGCTGTCGAACTCGACCTCCACGACCCGCAGACCGGACAGTACGCCGTCATAGACGTCGACGCTCGCGACGTACCCCTCGATCGGGACGCTCCAGCGGTACTTGCTCAGGCACTCGCCTTGCGCCAGCGTCCACAACTGCGCGAAGGGCTCCTCCTCGATCTCGAACTCGACTTCCCGGCGGACCATGGTGTTCGCCGCGGCCTCGAAGGCTTTGACGGTCATGAGCCGCCTGTCACCCTTGGCGCGGATACGGAACTCGGCATCCGCGCCCGGCGGCGAGAGGTAGGCCTGTCGTACCTGGACACCTCTGGCGTCGTCCGGCACCTGCCAGTCGTCGGCCACCTTGAACTTCCGCTCGATCTCAAGATTCATCTGACCTCGATTCGGTGCACAGCAGGCCGAAGGGATCGCGTGTCGGCCGGCTTCTCAGCAAGGTGCCCACGACCTGGGCGCCGAACGTGTGATTCCGGCCGGTGACGGCAGGATCAGCCCTCCGGGGGCGAGCAGCAGCCTCATCGGAACGTCCGCCCGGTCTCGTACCGGAACACGGGCCCGTCGCGGCAAACCAGCGGCGCCTCCTCCATCGACGACTGGGTGCCCGTGGAGCAACCGTGGCAGTACCCGAGTCCACAGGCCATCGGCGCCTCCAGCGCTACCTGCACCTCCGCCCCGGACGCGCTCGCGTACGTCGCGGCCAGCTCCTCCAGCCGCCGCGAGCCGCAGGCGGCGACGTAGTCCGGTGGGGCGCCCTGCCACGCGGTCAGCACCCGCTGTTCGACGGCGGCCGGTTCGGCGTCACCGCCGGCGTCGCTCACCGAGATCACCGGGATGCCGGCCGCGACGAACCGATCGATGCCGACGACCGCGTCGGGGGTCCGGCCGCTGGCGACCACGAGTACCTGCCAGCCGGCCGCGAGCAACTCAAGGCCGAGCAGGCTGAGGGAGCAGACGCCGATGCCTCTGCTGAGCAGTAGGGCACGTCCCGGCTCTCCTGGGGGCTCGAACGGCCGGCCGAGCGGGCCGAGCGTGCCGACGGACGCGGGGGCGGCCAGGGTACTGAGATGCCTGGTGCCCGCGCCGACCAGCCCATAGATGATCTCGATCGTGCCCGCAGCGGGGTCCGTGGCGTGGACGGCCATGGGCCGAGGCAGCGCCAGGCCGCCGCCGGGCTGCCCGCCCACGGTCACCATGACGAACTGGCCGGGACGGCAGCACCCGGCCACCTCAGGCGCGGCCAGGCGCATCGACCAGTACCGGTCCGCCAGGTGCGCGTTCTCCAGGACATCCGCGTCACGCCACACGGGGTCCGGTCGCGGTGTCCCGGCAGGCAGGCGCGCGAAGCCGGGTGCCGGAGACGGTGGCGGTTCGGCTGGTCCGTCGGTGCCGACCGCCCACAAAGGCTCTGCGGTTGTGCTCATCTCGACCTTTCCTCGGGGGAGAGCAGGGCGTCCAGGCTGAGCAGGCTCCTCGCGAGCACCTGTACGCCCACGGCCAAATCCTCGGGCGCGGTCCACTCCTCCGGTACGTGGCTGACGCCCGCCCGGCTCGGCACGAAGATCATTCCAGTTGGGGTGACCTTGTTGATCATCTGGGCGTCGTGGCTCGCGCCGCTGGTCATCATTCGGAACCCGGCCGAACAGTCGACCGCCGCCTTGGCGAGCGTGTCCCCGACCCACAGCGGGAGCACCACCGGTGAGGAGTCCCCGATGAGCGTCGTCTCCACGCGGACCCCGCGTTCGGCTCCCACGGTCTCGGCGTAGCGGACGATCTCCGCGGCCGTGTGCCGCTGCCGCACCGCGTCGACGTCCCGCACGTCGACCGTGAGCACCACCTCGCCCGGGATCGTCGTGAGGGACCCGGGGCGGACGCTCATCTCGCCCACGGTGGCCCGGGTGCCGTGGTGGCGGGCGTCGGTGGCGATGGACTCGACGGCGAGCACGACCCGCGCCGCGGTGGTCAGGGCGTCGGCGCGGCCGGCCATGGGGGTGGCGCCCGTGTGGGACGGTCTGCCGTTCAGGTGGATGCGCATACGAGTCGAGCCCGACACCGTGTCGACCACGCCGATGGGCAGGCCGGTGGCCTCCAGCATGCCGCCCTGCTCGACGTGCAGCTCGACGAAGGCGGCCCAGTCGGCCGGGTCCCAGCGTGCCTCGGCGACCCGGTCGGGGTCCAGGCCGACCATCTTCATCGCCTCGGCGACCGTGGTGCCGTGCGCGTCCTTGAGCCTGCGCAGGTCGGCGGGGGAGGTCAGGCCGGCCGCCAGCCTGCTGCCGAGGCAGGCCTGTCCGAAGCGGGCGCCCTCCTCTGCCGCGAAGGCGACGAAGCGGAACGGATGCCGGTGCCGGACCTGGTTCTCGGTGAAGATCCTCGCTACCTCGACGGCCGCGACCACGCCGGCGATGCCGTCGAAGCGACCGCCGCGGGGGACACTGTCGAGGTGCGATCCGGTTCCGATCGCGGGCAACTCCTCCGCGCCCGCGGCCTCCGCCATGGTGTTGCCCGCGGCATCGGTCCACACGCGCAGCCCCAGCTCGCTCATGAGGCCGGCGAACAAGGAATGGGCCTTGCGCTCCGCCGGGGTGAACGCCAGACGGGTGACGCCGGGCGAGTCGTCGGAGATCGTGGCGATGCGCTCGATCAACTCGGCGACGCGGGCGGAGTCGGCCACCGCTGTCCCAGGCATGGTCAGACCTCCTCGGTGCGGATGCACGCGATGTAGTCCAGTCCCTGAGCGCCGAGCCGCTCGGCGGCCCCGAGATTTGTGTCCAGCGCGGTGAGGACGGTCAGGACGCGCGCTCCCCGCGAGATCAAGGCCGAGGCGGTGGCGGAGACAGCCGAGCCCGTCGCCGTGACCGCGGTGACGAGAACGACCGGCTCGCCGGGGAAGAGGTCACCGAAGACGCCGTCGGCCGGTGTGAGCAGGCAGAAGGGGAGCCCGCTCTCCAACGCCACGGCGGCGACGAGCGTGACGCCGGCAGCCGAGGGCGCGACGAGTCGTTCGGTGGCGGGAGGCAGCCGCTCGGCCAGTGTGGCCGCCAGCCTGCGCAGGATCGCGGGACGGGTCAGCATCGCCGACAGGTCCAGCATCCGCGGCTCTTCGCCCGGAGCGTTCCTGACGAGGGTGTTCAGCACGTCCTGGCGGAGCTCGGCCCAGCGGATGCCGGGCGGTTGCACGTCGAGCGGGTTGGACAGGGGGAACGGGTGCGACGAGACGATCACTGGGTGACCCGCCGCAGAGGGCCCTTGCGGGGAGGGACGTCGGGCATGTGCGGGAGTTCGTCCCTGACGGGCACGGCGCCCGGGCGGACGTACCCCAGATCCTCCGACATGCGCTGCGCGGCCTGCAGGACGAGCGTGCGGAACGCCTGACGCTGCTCGGCCCGTTCCGACCTGCGCGCGGGCGCCGCCAGGGTGACGCTGGCGCACACGCTGCCGGTGGAGATGCGCACCGGCGCGGAGATCGCCCACACACCCCGATCGAGCTCGTCGTCGCAGGTGTCGTAGCCGCGCACGCGGATCGCGGTGAGCCGCTCCATCACCTCGGAAAGGGTGCGCGGCGTGTCCTCGGTGAACGGGGTCAGCGGCCGGGCCTCCAGCAGCCTGAGCGTGGTCTGGTCGTCGAGGAAGGCCAGGATCGCGCGCGCGGCCGCGGCCGCGTGCAGCGGCATCTCCTGGCCGATGCGGACGAAGAGCCGGAGGGGGTGCACGCCTTCCACGAGCGCGGTGCAGACCGCCCGATCATCGAAGATCTCCGTGAGGAAGACGGTCTCGCCGGACTGCTCGGCGAGTGCGTTGAGCTCCGGATGCGGGGTGACCAGTGAGGGGGTGCGGGCGTTGCTGCGTTCGGTCAGCCCTCTGGCCTCGACGCCCAGGAAATAGCGGCGGTTCGTGGGCGACCTGCTGACGAAGCGCTGCTCCTCCAGCACCGCCAGCAGGCGGTGCATGCTGCCCAAGGGGATGTCCAGCTCGATGACCAGCTCCTGGAGGGTCATCCCCTCCTTGGATCGGGCGATGGCCTGCAGAACGTTGAGCGCACGGATGATCACTTGCATCGTTCCCGTTCCCTTCTCATGCGTGCCCCTGTCGTGTGTCATGTGAGGAAACGAGCGATCCGATGAGTTCGCGGACGGCGGCCACGCCCAGCCTGTCGAGGACATCCGGGAGTTCGTCGATGATCTCCGTCATGGCGGTGGGCCGGGTGAAGGTCGCGGTCCCCACCTGAACGGCGCTCGCGCCGGCGACGAGGAACTCCGCGGCGTCCTCGGCGGTGCTGATCCCCCCGCAGCCGATGATGGGGATCCGGACGGCGCGCACGGTCTCCAGCACCAGTCGCAGGGTCAGCGGCTTGATCGCCGGGCCGGACACCCCGCCCGTCACGTTCCCGAGCTTGGGACGACGTCCCGCCAGGTCGATCGCCGTGCCCACGAAGGTGTTGGCCACGGTCAGCGCGTCGGCGCCGGCGTCCTCCGCTGCTCGCGCGATGTCGTGGATGGACGTCACGTTGGGTGTCATCTTCACGATGACCGGGCGGTCGCCGCCGCGTGCCCGTACGCCGGCGGTGATCCGCGCGATGGCGGCCGGGTCCGTGCCGATGTCCAGACCACCGTGCTCCAGGTTCGGGCACGAGACGTTGATCTCGAAGGCGTCAGGTTCCTCATCGGCCAGTCCGGCGGCGACGTCGAGATACTCACTCACGGACAAGCCGCCGATGCTGACGATCACGGGGACCCCGATCGAGCGGTAGGCGGGTAGCACCTCCGCGCGGAATCGCGCGAGCCCAGGGCTCGGGATCCCCACCGCGTTGAGCATTCCCCTCGGCGTCTCGGCCAGCCTGGGCTGCCTGTTGCCCGAGCGCGTGTCGCGGAAGATCGTCTTGGTCACCACCGCGCCGAGCCGGCTCAGGTCCATCACGGTGTGGAGCTCGGGGCCGAAGCAGCCGGACGCAGGCATCACTGGTGTCGCGAGGGACAAACTCCCGACCTGAACCTTCAAGTCATGACTTATGCTGCCAGTCGGCATGCTGTTCACCTCCCATCAGTTTCCCGGTTATTCCGCGCAACGGTTAGGTGAGCCCGGAGCGCCTTGCTGACCTGACGGATTGCGAGGTCAGGCGTGTCAGCGACTGATGAAGCCCCGGCTAGGAACCGGAGCTTCATCAGTTCTACCAGTACTTCCCGGCATTGGTGATGAGATGGAAATACAAGAAATTTCGCTCCTACGTGGGTGAAACCCGAGGGTGTATTCCTTTCACTCGCCTACCCGTCGACCGTCTCCACGGTGCCACCGTCGGCCGCGTAGGCGCGCAGGACGGGCGTAGTCATGAGGGCCGCCACGGCCACGACCTCGCTGCCGCGCGCGTTCACCAGACCGAGCAGCCCGCGCAGCTCGTTCTCCGTGCGAAAGGCGTCGGAGACCAGCGCGACCCGCGCCCCTGTCCGCAGGCCGGAAGTGAACTCGAGAATCCCCGCCACCTCGGTCGCGCACACGCTCGTCGCGGTGAGCCGGCGGGCTATGACATGGGCGAGCACGCCGTTCTCCGGGCTCTCCCAGCTCGCGATGGTGTCCACCTGCCTGTCACGGATGACATCCGCCAGCGCCTGGCCCACCACCTCGGCCTCGGCCGGGTTGCTCAGCAGACGGGCTCTGTCGTGCGCCGGGGACAAGCCCGCCGTCAGCGTCATGAACGCCGACCTGACCTGATCGGAGTCACGCGTCTCATGCGGTGTCGGCATGGTCTTCCTCCTTGACATCTGTCGGTTGCCACGTGCGTGTCCCGTCCGGCCAGGCGCTGCAGAGCACTCCGGAGTTGCCGAGATCGGCGGCGATCACCGCGGCCGTCTCCAGCGTGAGATCCCTGATGCGCGCTCGTGCGCCCGCGTCACCCACCTCCGTGGCGTGGCCCGCGACGGAGATGGTGGCCACCAGCCGTTGCGCACCGTCGCGGACCGGCGTGGAGAGGGTCCAGATCCCGGCTTCCCACTCGTCGTAGCCGATCCCGTACCCGTGCCTCCTGGTTTCTTCGAGATGGGCCCAGACCTTCTCGACCGAGGCAGGCGTGCGTGCCGTGTAGCGGACGAACTCCCAGGTGCTCAGCAGGCGCCAGACCACCTGCTCGTCCAGATCGGCGAGAAGCGTGCGCGCGCACGACGACGCGTGCCAGGGCAGCTTGCCGCCCACCTGGGCGGCGGTCGAGACTCCCGGCGCCCGGAAGCCCGTCGGTTCGAGCCGCAGCGTGCAGATGGCGCGATCGGCATAGCGCTCGGCGACGACGACCGGATGGCCGGCTGCTCGCGCGAGCTCCTGGAGAGGCTCGTACGCGCTGCCGATCAAGGAGTGGCGGCGGGCCGCGCCGAGCCCGACAGTCGCCGCCGCCGGGCCGATGAAGTAGCGCCGATTGCTGGGGGAGCGGACGACGAAGCCCTCCTCCTCCAGCGTCGGCAGAAGCCGGTGCACACTGGCGATCGGCGCGGCGATGGCGTTGGACAGATCTTGAAGGGTGAGCCCGCCGTCTGCTCTGGCGAGCGCCCGCATGGCGGTGAGTGCCCGGACGAGTGGTTGCATGACCTATGCCCCGATCGATCAGTTAGACGAGTGCCGCACCTTTGCGCTCAGGAATCAGCAGCATGGCGATCATCTCAAGGACGTAGAGTCCCGCGAGTGCACCGATGGCGACGGGGAAGCCGTACTGCACCGCCACCAGCGCCACGACGACCGGTGCGAGGCCCCCGATGCCCCGCCCCAGGTTGAACAGCAGATTCTGGGCCAGCGAACGGACCTGCGTGACGTACGTCTCGGCCATCAGCGCGCCCAGCCCGCCCAACATGCCGTTGACGAAGAACCCCATGATCGCGCCACCGGCCAACAGGGTCAGCTCATCGCTGAGCCGGCTGTAGACCACCAGGCTGACCACGGCGCCCGCCTGGTAGATCCAGAAGATCGGGCGCCTGCCGATTCGGTCGGCGAGAAGCCCGAAGACGAAGATCCCGGCCATCATGCCCAGCACGGTCACGGCCGTCCACAGGGCTGACTTGGTCAGCCCCAGCCCCAGCGACTTGCTGAGGTAGGTGGGAAGCCACGTCATGACGCCGTAGTAGCCGAAGTTCTGCACCGAGCAGAGGATGAGGATCCCGATCGTGGCCTTGGCCGTGGTGGGGTCGGCGAAGAGCAGCCTGATGGGCACGGTTGTCCGGGCCTTGTCCGTCTTGGCTCTGTCGGCGACGGAACGCTTGAACAGCTCCGGCTCGCCCATCGTCTTCCGCATGAGGAACGCGAGCAGAGCCGGCACGGCACCGATGGCGAACAGTCCGCGCCAGCCGAGGTTCTCGATCGCCCATGGGGACACGAGCGCTGCCACCAACACGCCGACCTGCCAGCCGATGCCGACGAGTGCCGTCGCCCTGGCGCGCTTGGCCGTCGGCCATGCCTCCGCCGCCAGGGTCATGCCGATCCCGAACTCGCCGCCCAGTCCGGCGCCGGCGATGAAGCGGAAGAGCGAGAGGGTCTCCATGTTGGGCGCCAGCGCGCAGAGACCTGTGAACGCCGCGAACAGGATGATCGACCAGGCGAGCATCCGCGCGCGGCCGAAGCGGTCGGCCAGGTAGCCGAAGGCCACGCCGCCGATGACCGCTCCCCACAGTGTCAGAGACGTGAGCGAACCGGCCTCGCTCAGGCTGACACCCATGCTCTGCGAGATGGCGAGCAGACCGAAACTGAGGATCAGCAGGTCGAAGCCGTCCATCGCGTAGCCGGACGCGGAGGCGAGAATCGCCCGGCGGGCGTAGCCGTCGACCTGATCGGGCTGGTGAGCGGGCGAAGGGTCCGCGAGCGGCATCACTTTCGGAATCTCGGTCATGGCAGCTCCTTCATATGCAGATTGAATCCCCGCGGCAGCGAAGGAATTCCGCTATACGAGCGGGCACACCGTGAAGGAGCGCGGCGCTTTGACCAGCACGTTTTCGTGGGGCGGAAACTATCCTTCCATCGCGGAAAGACATAGTGCACCTGTGTAATCTCAGCCGTCAAGAGGGGTAAGTCCGCGCGTTTTCCCGCTCAGATTGCCGGTGTGTTTCGCGCGGTCCGTAGCCGCGCGGGGCGGTGCCGGCTCGCCGGAGAAGGCAATGCTCTGAAGGTTGCGAGTGTCCGGCGGCGCGAGATCGGAAGGCATCTCGCGGGAGCTTAGTTCAGCTCGAATCCCATGTGAAGCCTCGGTGTGCGTCAATACCCGCTCACGATCCGTAATGCCGGCATGCCGGCCCGGCCGTATGGAGGCCGCGAGGAGGAAGCGCGGTGCTCGACCCGTGCGACGGTCGGTCGGGCCGCCGGGGTTTCCGTGTTGCGATCGGTTCGGCCGGTTGCTTTCTGTTCGCCGCGCGACGGGCCCGTGCCCATTGTCGCCCGATGGAAAAATGCTCGGTTGCTGGAATCGTTTCGCGGCGTCCGGTCGAACGCGTGCTAAAGTCCCGGTTTATGCAAATTACAGTTTCCGATCACCCGCTCGTTGCACACAAGCTGACAACGCTGCGCGATCGAAAAAGCGATCTCGCCACATTCCGCAGAATGGCTGATGACATAGCCATTCTTCTGGCTTATGAGGCGACCAGGCACGTCAACATGACGGAGGTGTCGATCGAAACGCCGATGGCCAGTGCGCGATGCGCCCGACTGGCGGAACCCGCGCCCCTGGTCGTCCCTCTGCTCCGGGCCGGGCTGGGCCTGCTGGACGGGATGCTCCGTCTGCTCTCCACGGCGGAGGTCGGCGTCCTGGGCATGGTGCGCGACAGCGAGACTCTGCAGGCCAAGCCCTACGCCGCCCGGCTCCCCGAAGATCTGGGCGGCCGGCAGTGCTTCCTCCTGGATCCGGCGCTGGGCACCGGAGGAACCCTGGCGCAGGCCATCCGCCTGCTCGTCGACCGCGGCGCCGCGGACGTCACCGCGATCTGTCTGCTGGCCTCGCCGGTCGGTGTGGCACGGCTGCGCGAGGAATTCGAAGACAGTGCGGTGCCTGTCCGGGTCGTGGTGGCCGGACTCGACGAACGGCTCAGTGACGAGGGTTTCATCGTGCCCGGAATGGGCGACGCCGGCGACCGTTTGTTCGGCGTTTCGGGATTCTCCATGCTGGATGACCGAATTCCCGGAGAAATGGCGATGTCCGAGCGGTGAACACGTCGGGAATGCTGATCGCATTCTGTGGCATCGACGGTGCGGGGAAGAGCACCCAGATAGCCCGGCTGGCCCGCAGCCTGGAGCCGGAACGCGAGGTGCGCATCACGCGCCAGCCGTCCAGCGAATATCGCAACAGTGCTCTGGTCAGGGCATTCGTCGACGACCGGATCAGTGCCGAACAGGCGCCCGCGGCTCTGCGCGAGATGGCCGTTCACGCCGCCGCCGACAGGTTGCGACACGTGCGTACCGAGATCCTGCCTCACCTGGCCCGGGGGGCCGTGGTGATCAGTGACCGTTACGTCTATTCGACTTATGCCTATTTCCTGGCCCGCGGGCTCGACGATCTGCAGTGGCTCATCGAGCTCAACCGGCACGTGCCCGAGCCGGACCTCACCTTCTACCTCGACATCAGCCCCGAAACCGCCGGGGCGCGCGTCCGCGCACGAGACGGTGGCTCTCACAAGCGCGAGGAGGTCAACGCCGGTCGCATGACGCGAGCCCGCGAGGTGTTCCTCACCCGCCCCTGGGGAGCGGGCGACAGCTACCACGTGATCGACGGCACGCTGCCGGAAGACGAAGTGGCCCGGCGTATATCCGCCCACGTCCTATGAACCGAGTATTGGGGAGTCAGCAGATGGCCATGACCGCCACAGGAGCGATCCTCCGGCGCAGGGACTTCGACTACCGCGAGAGCGACGGGGTGCGGATCGCCCAGGTGGTCGGTCCGCGTCTCGGAGCTACCAAGGTCACCGTGGACGTGGTGGAACTGCGCCCGGGGACGAGCTGGTCCGACGCCGTCACCCATGAGTCCGAGCAGGTCGCGGTGATCTACGAGGGCTTCGGGAACGCGCATGTGGACGCCGAGACCGTCCCGCTGAGCCGGGCGGTCGCGGTGCACGCCCCCACCGGACGATCGCTACGGCTGAGCTGCGATGCCGGCACGCTGATCGCGTATGTCTGGCGCACCCGGCTCACAGGCGCGGAGCGGCGCGGCCGTTCGCCCCGGATCGGCTCCACCCTGTGGAACGACGAGACCCAGCTCGTGGGCTTCCGCGGCACCGGCCACGAACCGGCCGCCGCGAACACGGCGGTCATGAACTTCTGCTTCTGGCCGGCCACCGGCAGCGCGCGGCTCTGCCTGCACTGCGGTATCCAGCAACCCGGCGAGACCTTCAACGTCCACGTCCACGAGGAGGCGGACGACGCTTTCATGGCGTTCGAGGGAAAGGGGCAGCTCTACCTCGTCGACAGGTGGATCGACGTCGAGCAGGGCGACATGATCTACGCGCCGGTAGGCGTGCCGCACGGTGCGAGGAACCCTCATACCGGGCCGGGCGCGCAGCGGTTCGTCACGTGCGGCGGTCCCACCCCCTTCGACCCCATGCTCTACGCCGCAGCGGGCGTCTCCGCCGAGGTGCGGTGACATGTGCCGGATCTTCGGGCACATACGCGGGCCGGTCAGCCCGCACATCCTGCGCAGGGTCGCCGCCGTGCAGCGGCACGGCGGACCCGACGGCCAGTACCTCCACACCGCTGGTGACTGGTCCCTGGGCAGTGACCGGCTCGCCGTCATCGACGTGGACGGCGGGCGGCAGCCGTACCGGAGCGGCGGCGTGTCGGCGGTCTTCAACGGGGAGATCTACAACCATCGTGAGCTGCGCGACCGACTCCGCGCGCGGGGGCACCACTTCGACGATCGCTGCGACGGTGGCGTCATCCCCGCGCTCTACCTCGAGTACGGCAGGGACTTCACCCGGCACCTCGACGGCATGTACGCCATCGCCGTCGTGGACGAGCGATCGGGTCCCCAGCTCAGCCTGCACACCGACGAATCCGGTATGAAGCCGCTGTACTACCACTGGTGTCCGCGCACCGGACGCTTCTTCTTCTCCTCCGAGCTGCCGGCGCTCTTCGCCTTCGGTGAGATCCCCGTCGAACGCGAGGCCACCGGGCTGGACACCTACCTGACCAGCAAGACACCCTTCGGGGAGTCGACGATGTTCGCGGGCGTGCGGGTCATGCCGCCCGCAGCGACGCTGCTGGTCGGTCCCCACGGTGCGCCCGAGCTGCGCACGCGGTCGGACACGGCGGTCTCCTCCCCCGGGGGCTCCTCGCGGGACCTGCGCCGCCTCCTGCGTCAGGAGGTCCATCGCCTCTGCGAGGCGGATGTGCCCGTGGCGGCGATCACCTCGGGCGGCCTGGACTCCAGCCTCGTCACCGCGCTCGCCGCTGAGCGGGCCGAGGAACTGCACACCTTCAACGTGGCATACACCGGCGACTGGCCGGACGACGAGAGCGCGTACGCGGCGGAGGTCGCCGACCGTCACGCCACCCGGCACCACCAGGTACGCGTGGATCCGGGGGACTTCCCGTACCTGCTGCGCGAGGCGGTCTGGCACACCGGACAGCCCAATGCGGACCCGATCACGCTGAGCACCTTCGCGCTGTTCCGCGCGGTCCGGGACGCCGGGTTCAAGGTGGCGCTCACCGGCGACGCGGCGGACGAGCTCTTCACCGGCTACGACCGGCTGGTCGCGGGAGCCGAGGCGCCCGCGGCACCGGGGTGGGCGCAGCGCTACGTGGACACGCTGGCCGCCGTGCCGCCCGCGCTCCGCGAGGAGCTGTACTCGCCGGACTATCGGCAGTTGCTGAATCAGCGGGGACGTGAAAGGGAGCGGCTGGTCGACGCGGTGCTGGCGGTCGGCGGGGGAGACCGGTTGACCGGCTTCGAACTGCGCCACCGGCTGCCCGCCTACCATCTGCGACGCGTGGACCACCTGAGCATGGCCAGCTCTGTCGAGGTCCGGCTCCCGTTCTGCCAACGGTCGGTGGTCGAGTTCGCGCGCGGCCTGCCCCTGTCGTCGAGGGTCCACGCGGGGCGTGGCAAGAAGATCCTGCTGGACGCGGCTGAGGGTCTGCTGCCCAGGAGCGTGCTCGACCGCAGGAAGCAGCCGTTCACGCTGCCGATCACCGCGATGCTCCACCGCGGTTCGCCCATCCTCTGTCTCGCCGCTGACGTGCTCACTGACCCGCTGGTCAAACGGTCGGGCGAGCTGGACTGCGACGCGGTCGCCCGGTTGCTCGACCGGCAGGTCGAACGGCCTGACGACGAGAGCGCGCTGGCGGTGTGGGCACTCCTCGTCTACTTCCTGTGGATGCAGGAGTTCGATCCGGCGGGAGCCCGATGATGTTCTGCTTCCTGGGACATGCCGTCGGCAGTCCGTGCCCCACCCTGGTGATGGACGTCACGGAGCTGCCCCGAGACGACGACGGACTTCTGACCGCCATCCGTCGCGCACGTCGGGCGCTGCGCCGGCGCGGCCTTGCGGAGGTCCTCAAGTTCGCGCTGATCCGCCCCTCGGACCATCCCCTGTTCGATCTCGACTACCGCTTCGTCCAGTGCCTGCCCGGCGACGGCGGCGACGACTTCGACACACGAGGGAGTTGCGGGCACTCCATCCTGGTCTCCGTCCAGGCCGCCTCGCGATTCGGCTGGGTGCGGGACCTGACGCCAGGGCGGCGGATCCGGGTGAGGGTCGTCGGCCACCACGAGCACGTGGTCTGTGAACTCGACGGGGTGAACCGCACCGGCCATGAGTTCACGTCGCACTTCGTCTACTCGCCCGAGCTGCGACTCGGCGGCGGCCTGCCCACGGGTAGCGTGCGCGACGAACTGGAGGGTCCCGACGGGCCGATCCCCGTCACGCTGGCCACCTTCTCCAACCCCTACGTCTTCGTGCCCGCGCACCGGCTCGGGATCCACGACGAAGAGACGCTCTTCGGCGAGGACGAGGGGCTCTACGGGACCCTGCAGGATCTCCGGGCACAGGGAGCGAGACGTCTGGGGCTGGCGCCGAGAGGCAGCTTTCCGAAGATCGCCTGCGTGGGCGCGTTCCATCCCGGCTCTCTGTCGCTGCGGGCCATATCCGTGCCGCGCTGGCATCCGTCCGTCGCGCTGACCGGGGCCGCGTGCGTCGCCGCGACGAGCGTGGTACGCGGATCGGTCCCCCACGAGCTGGCGCGGACCACGGGTGGGCAGCCGGGCAGGCTGCGGCTCCGGACCGCGGGCGGCGCCGCGGAGGTGGGCGTCTCGGCCACCGGTGTGACCCCGGACGACCTGCTGCGCTGGATCAGCATCGCGGGCAGAACGGTGCGGTCGCTGGGCGGCGTCAGGCTTCCGGAGCTGGAGGGCCTCCGCAGGTCCGCCGTTGACGATGAGGAGAACGCGACGTGGCTACCCCTGAACGTATGACTCTGGACGAACTGCTCCGCGTGCTGCGGCGCACGGCCGCCGCCGCCGACAGGTGGGGCGAGCCGGATCCTGCCGCGATAGCCGCGCTCCGCCTGAGCACCGTGATCGGCCTGGCCGTGCCGGAGGAGTACGGCGGAGAAGGGGGTGACGCGGTCTCGGTGAACCGGGCCGTGGAGGGCGTCGCCACAGCCGACGCCTCCACCGCGATCATCCTCGCCCAGCACTTCGCGGTGACGGCCAGGATCGTCGAGCACGGTTCGGCCGAGCAGCGACAGAACCTTCTGCCGCGCCTGGCCACCGGCGAGTGGCTGGCGGCTTCGGCATGGAGCGAGCTCGGCGCGGGTGCGAACAAGCGCCGGCTCTCCACGACGGCCCGGCGCGAGCGCGACGTGTGGCAGGTCACCGGAACCAAGTCGTTCACCACGAGCTCCGGCATCGCGGATCTCTACCTCGTGCTGGCGCAGACAGGCACGGTGACCGACAGCGCCGCCTACGGCAGCGACGCGCAGACCTTTCTGCTGATCGAGGCCGGCAGACCCGGCCTGACCTGCACAAGGGGCCCGGAGCTCACCGGCATGCGGGGGTCGGCCACCGGCTTCGTGGAGCTTCACGACTGTGAGGTCAGCGACGGCATGCGGCTCGGGCCCGAAGGCGGCGCCGCCAAGATCATCTCTGAGGTCCGTGCGTCCGGCTACACCCTGGGCGCCGTCTCCGTGGGCATCGCCCAGGCCGCCTACGACACGGTCCACGACCTGGCCGCTCGCAAGGGCATGCTGGCGGCACAGGCCGTACGGCATCGCCTCTTCGACATCGCGGTCCAGGTCGAGACCGCGCGGTCGGTGGTGGAGCGGGCAGGGCGGCGCGACAGTCCCGACCCGGGGACGGTCACGCTGTACAGCAAGGTGATCGCCTCCTCCGTGGCCGAGCAGGTGTGCCGCGAAGCGCAGCAACTGGCGGGCAGCGCGGGATTCACCCGCGACCACCCGATCGACCGGCAGTCCAGGGACGCCAGGGCCGTCAGCCTGATGGGGCCGACCAACGACCTCTGCCGCGAGTTGGTCTCGATCTCCTGGGGGACGGCATGAGCAACCTGACGGTGCGTAACGGGCGGCTGGTGCTCCCCGACGGCGTACGGACGGGCTCCATCACGGTCACGGACGGCCGCATCAGTGCCATCGGCGGCCATGCTCCCGTCACCGGCCGCGTGGTGGAGGCGGGCGGTGCCTACGTGCTTCCCGGCCTGATCGATTCGCACGTGCACTTCCGCACCCCCGGTCTCACCGGCAAGGAGGAGTGGCTCACGGGCAGCATGGCGGCGGCGGCCGGAGGAGTGACCACGGTGGCGGACATGCCCAACACCGTGCCGCCGCTCTTCACGCCGGAGGACGCCTACGCCAAGGCGGAGCTGATCGAGGGCCGCTCGCTGGTGGACTACCGTTTCCACCTCGGTGTGCATCCGGACGATCCCGGGGGATTACGCGCGTTCACCCCTCGGGAGGGGACGACCGCGAAGGTGTTCCTGTGCGGCCACCACACCGCGCCGCACGTCATGCGAAATGCCGAGCGCCTGAGAGAGACGTTCGCGATCGCGCGGGAGGTCGGGCTGCGACTGGTCGTACACGCCGAGGACTCGGGAGTGTTCGCGCTGCTCGACGCCTGGCGCGGGCAGCCGGTCAGCTATCGGGAGTACGAACCCGCGCGTCCGCGGAGCGGCGCGATCGTGGCCGTCGCCAGGCTCATCGAGCTCTGCCAGGAGTTCGGCACGCAGGTCCATGTCCTGCACGTCTCCACGGCCGAGGAAGCCGATCTCCTGGCCGCCGCCGGAAGCGCGGGGCTGCCGGTCAGCTTCGAGGTGACGGGGCATCATCTGTCCTTCGAGGACCGTGACGTCGACCGGTTGGGCGCCAGGATCAGGCTCAGCCCCGCGATCAGAGGCGCCGGCGACCGGGAACGGTTGTGGAAGGCGGTCACATCGGGGGAGGCGGCCACGCTCGGTTCCGATCACGCCCCCCACGCCCAGGCCGACAAACTCCTGCCGGCGGCCGAGGCCCCGCCGGGCCTGCCGGGCACACAAGAGCTCGTCCACAGCGTGTGGACGGGGCTGCGCAGACGGGACCCCGAAGGTTCGCCTGACGACCACGCCCGCCTGATCGCCAGGGTTCTGGCCGACGGGCCCGCGCGGCTGCTGGGGCTGACCGCGAGGAAGGGCCGGCTTGAGGTCGGCCTCGACGGCGATCTGGTCCTCTTCGATCCGGACGAGAACTGGACGCTCGACCGAACCGCGGTCGCGACGAAAGTCGGCTGGTCGGCCTACGAGGGATGGACGTTCACCGGACGGGTCCGGACCACGATCCGCCGGGGGGAGATCAGCTACGACAGGGGAGTGTTCGGCACACCGTCGGGACAGTGGCTGGAAGGCGCTCCGCATGAGTTTCCGGGGCGTGGAAATGGTGCGGCTTCCGGATTTCAGCGCCTTGACCAGCCCGAATAGGGCTGTCTAATCTGGGGCGGAATTGCTCAAGGAATTAAAAAGGGGATTTGACGTGTCCATTCCGGTCGAGGATCGTCTTCAGGATCGTCTCTGTCTGGCGCTGGACACGCTCGATCGTGACGAGATCGTCGGAACGGTGGACGAGCTGAAGGATCTCGTCGGCTATTTCAAAATCCATACGGGTTTCGTCATGCATGGCCCGGACCTGGTGCGGGAGATTCTGGGCAGGGGCGTGAAGGTCTTCCTGGACCTGAAGTTGTATGACATTCCCAACACGTTGGCTGGTTATGGCGAGGCTGTCACGCGCCTGGGTGTGCATCTGGTGACGGTCGATCCCTCCGGTGGTGTGGAGATGATGCGTTCGGTGGTGGCCGCGGCGGATCGTACGGCCGGGGAGTCGGGGGCGCGGCGGCCGAGGTTCGTCGGTGTCACGTTGCTGACGAGTGCCGACCAGCAGATGCTCAACACCGAGATGAACATCGCGGGGTCGGTGGAGGAGGAGGTTCGGCGGCGGGCGTTGCTGGCCGCCGAGGCGGGTCTGGACGGGATCGTGTGCGCGCCGGGGGAGATCGGGTCGGTGCGGGCGGAGCTGCCGGGGGACTTCTTCTACGTCACGCCCGGTGCCAGGGCCGCGGGAGGCTCAGGGCATGATCACCGGCGCATCGGTACGCCTGCCGAGGCGATCGCGGACGGTTCGTCGTTGATCGTGGTCGGACGCCGGATCCGCGACGCCGCTGATCGCAGAAAGGCCGCGCAAGAGGTCCTGGACGAGATCGCCGGCGCGTGGCCGGCGGCCCCCGGGCGGGTCACGCCGGGCAGGTAGCCCGACGGCGCCGCCGGGCCCGCCGGACCGCCCGGTCCGCGGGCCCATGGCGCAAGCCCGGAAAAGCCGACATATAACTCGCGGTCTTCTTATAGTGATCCAGTGGAACCGGATGATCTGTTCAGCCACCTGGTCATTCTCGGGTTGAAGCCCGAAACCGCCCGGGTGTACGTACAGATGCTCTGGACCCAGCAGACGACCGAGGCGGCGCTCGCCGAGGCGCTCGACATCAGACCCGAGCGAGCGCGCATCGCCGTGGGCAACGCCTTCGAGACCCATCGCCGCTCGGCCCGCAGGGGTGCCGTCGAGTCGCCGGTCGAGGTGGTCACCGGTCCGGCGGTGAAGCTGCGCATCCGCCAGCTCGTCAACAGCGTCCGGCACGAGATCCGGCGGCTGGACCGCCCGCCGCACCTGTTCGGAGCGGTCAACAGGGCCGAGATCGAGCAACTGGCCCGGGGCGTCAGCCATCGGGTGGTCTACGCGCGGGAGTCGCTGGAGCTGCCCGACTACCTGGAGAAGAACGTCACGCCATGCGTGGAGGCCGGGGAGCAGGCGCGGGCCGCGGCGGACCTGCCGGTGAACATGACCATCCTCGACAAGGACCTGGCGTGGCTGACCAGGCCCGAGGACGGGCCGGACGTGACGCTGACGATCGTCTATTCGGGCGGCCTGCTGGAGGCGCTGGCCGGCCTGTTCGAGAGCTGCTGGAAGTCGGCCATCCAGCTCATGGCACTGACGGCGACGACCACCCGCTTCCAGCTCGCCGTCGCGGCCGCCCAGCGGGGCTGGATGTAGCCCGGGAACGCGGGCAGCAGGGGAAGGGGACGCAGCGGTGAACCAGCAGTCGCCGGAGGAGTTACGCAGGTCCCTCGACGAGGCGCTGGACACCGGGCCGTTCAGCGTCGCCCTGCGGCTGGCCATCCAGGCCGGCGGCCTGAGCCTCGACCGCCTCCAGCACCGCCTGCGCGAGCAGGGGATCTCGGTGAGCAGGACCGCGCTGAGCTACTGGCAGTCGGGCCGCACGCAGCCGGAACGCGAGGAGTCGCTCCGGGCGCTGCGGGCCCTTGAGCAGGTGCTCCACGTGCCGGCCGGGTCGCTCGTCGGCCTGCTGGGGCCGCCGCGCCCCCGGGGGCGATGGACCGGCCACCAGGCGCCCCGCCCACGGCCCGACCGGTCGTGGGCCAGGCCGGAGGGGCTGGTGCGGGTGCTGGCGCAGGTGGAGGCGACTCCGGACTGCCTGAGCCACCTGCTCCAGCGCCGGCGCAGCACGCTGGTCCGGCTCGACGCGCACCGGCAGATCCGCTCGATGTCCCTGCAGGTCGTGATAGAGGCGCAGCGCCCCCAGGTGCGGCGCGCGCTCATGGTCCACCACTTCCACATGGCCGGAGTGCCGGGACCGGCGATCGAGCAGGCACGGGGATGGCGGCCCGGCCGGGTGCGCAGCGACCCGGAGACCGGCTTCGAGGTGCACGAGATGATCCTCGACCGGATCCTCCCGCAGGGCGCGATCACGGTGGCGGAGTACGTGCTCTCCTTCCCGCCCGGCCACCGCGACCCGCACACCGCCCACCGGGTGGTGCCCGGGATGAGGGAGCTGACCGTGGAGGTGGTCTTCGACCGGGCGGCCATGCCCGCGCTCTGCCGTGCCTTCCACCAGCCGTCGGTCGCGCACCCCCGGACCACGACGGACGAGCTGTGGATCGGCGGCATGGGCACGGCCACCCACACGATCTTCGACCCGGAGCCCGGCATTCACGGCGTGGCCTGGGAGTGGGACTGATCGGAGCGCTGGACTACCGCGGGGGAGGCGGCGTCGCGGCGCAGCAGGCGGGGCGCCCCGGTGCCGTCGGCCGGGACGGCGAACAGCGAGACGCGTCCCCCGTCGTCGGGCCGCGCGTAGGCGACGGTGGTGTCGTCGACCCAGGCCGCCTGGTCGTCGACCTCCGCCTGCTCCGCCAGCCGGGTCTCGCGCCCGGTCCGCAGGTCCCTGACGTGCAGCCGCCAGCGCGTCCCGACCCGCTTCTTGTACGCGAGACGCGTGCCGTCGGGCGACAGCGAGGGGCACTCAGCGTCGCGCCCCACCGCGGTGAGCGTGCGGCTCGCCAGGTCGCCACGCAGCAGCCAGATCCGCTCGGCTGAGCCCATCGTCGCGTAGAAGGTCCGGTCGTCCGCGGCGAACGTCACACCCCAGAAGTTGTGGTCCTCCCGCTGGTACGGCTTGCCGTCCACGACGACGGTGAAGTCCTCCAGCGAGCCGTGGAGCGTGCCGGACCGGGTGTCGTAGACGCCGGTGGTGGTGGCGAAGGCGCCCGGGGCGTAGGAGTCGCCGGTGCGGAAGACCGTCCAGGCGGCCAGGCGCCCGCTGGGGGAGACGCGCGCCCTGCTGGGTGTCCCGTCGACGCGGACGGGTTCGGCGATCTCCTTGTCGCCGCGCAGGAACGCCGCCTCGAAGCCGGCGGGCACGGCCACGGTCCGCAGGCACACCGTGGTGCCGCCCGCGGTGTAGGAGCGCAGGCAGGCCGGGGCGCGACGGACCGGCGCGGCGCCTGGGTCCGTGACCGGCACCTGGGCGAGGGTCCGGCCGTGGTCGAGGAACACCAGGGCTCCCGGTCCGGCGGTGACCGCGGTGACCGTTGCCGGTCGCCGGTCCGCCATCGCCCAGGCCACGTAGCCGCCGCCCGCCCCGGCGAGTGCCGTGATCGAGCAGATCCCGGCGACGATCCGGCGGCGGTGGGCGCTCACGACGCCGTCTCCGTCCCGCTGTCAGGCCCGCGACCGGCGTCGCGGCCAGGACCGTGACCGGGCTCCCGGCCGGGCTCGCGGCCGGGCTCGCGGCCGGGCGGGAACGCGCAGGCCGTCAGCACGCCGGCGACGAGCAGCGCCGCGAAGGCCGTGAACGCCCCTCGCAGGTCCCAGCTCGCGGCGAGCGCGCCGAAGCCGATCGTCCCGCCCGTGCGGGCCAGGGCCTGGCCGGTCTGGGTGACGGCCAGGCCGCTGGCGCGCAGGTGCTCGGGTACGCGGGGCGCGAGGTACGCCATCAGCACCCCGTCGGTGGCCGCGTAGAACAGCCCGTGCAGCAGCAGCACGCCCAGCGCCGCGACCGGCCCCTGCCAGGCGGCGGCGAGGAGCGCGTAGGCCGCGGCCAGCAGCGCGTGGCCGGCGACGAAGATCCTCCAGCCGCCGACCCGGTCGGCCAGCTTGCCCAGCGGGACCGCCGCGACGAGGAAGACGAGCGAGGTGGCCAGCGGCAGCAGCGGCAGCGTGGCCGCGCCGAGCCCGGTCTGCCGCTGCACCCCGACGAACAGGAAGGCGTCGCCGGCCGTGACCAGCCCCAGCATGGTCGCGTACGCGGCGACCCTCCGCAGCGGACGCCGGGCCGGCAGCAGCCGGCCGTCCCGCAGGGAGACCCGTGGCCGGGCCTCCGGCGCGACCCGCCGGTCACGCACGAAGCAGGCGAGGATCACCACCCCGATCATGGCGAGGCAGAGGCTGGTGACGAAAACCGCGTCGTAGGCGTCCCCGACGGCGGCCACCAGCGCGAACACCGCCACGGGACCGAGCAGCGCCCCGGCCGTGTCCAGCGCCCGGTGCACGCCGAAGGCCGCGCCCAGGGCGTGTGGGGGAGTGGCGGCCGTGATGAGGGCGTCGCGCGGAGCCGCCCGCAGCCCCTTGCCCGCCCGGTCCACGGCGACCGCCGCGCCGATGCCGGCCACGGCCCCACCCACCAGGGGGAACAGCAGCTTGCCGGCGGCCGACAGGCCGTAGCCCGCCATGGCCACCGCCTTCGGCCGCGCGGAACGGTCGGCCAGGTGGCCGCCGGCCAGCCGCAGCAGCGCGCCCGCGCCCGTGTACAGGCCGTCGAGCAGGCCGAGGTGCAGGAAGCCGGTGCCGAGGCCGTACAGCAGGTACATGGGCAGGAACGCGGCCACCATCTCGGCCGAGACGTCAGTGAAGAAGCTGACCATGCCGAGGGCGACCACGGTGGCGGGCACACGCGCGGACCTCAGCCGCCCGTTCGCCGCGGCCGGCCGCCCGGCGGCCCTGGTTGTGGACAGGTACACGGTTCACCCTCCTGGGGAGCGGGGGATCGGGCGCGCGGGGACGGGCGGGCCGCCGCCCGGGACCCCGCGCGCCAGTCGGAAGGTCAGCAGGTGTGGAGGCCGGCTCACGCGCCGGACGAGGTGATCTGCACGTCGTCGATCGCGGCCTCGACCAGGCTCGCCGTTCCGGCGTCCGTCGCCTCGACGAGGATCCGGACGCTCTGCCCGGCGAAGGCGGACAGGTCGGCGGTGAGCGTCTTCCAGGCGCCGTCAAGGTCGGTGGCGGCGGCGCCGGTCCGCTCCAGCACGGTGGTCGTCGAGGTGGATCCGGCCACCTTGACGCGCAGGTAGTCGTCGGGGCCGGAGTTGTCGCGGTGCGCGAACGTGTGCGACAGCTTCAGCGTGGACGGGCCGGACGGCAACGTGATCGCCGGGGAGCGGACGCTCGTGACGCCGCCGTCCACGTCGTTCGCACCCGGGCCGGACCCGGCCAGCCGGCCGGTGACCAGCGCGTTGACGCCGCTGACCGTGCTGCCGAGCTGCTTGACGCCCGACTCCTCGGTCTGCTCGGGGTCACCGCGCTCCCACCGGCCGGCGGTGGCGGTGTCGCCGCCCGCGGGGTTCACGGTCCAGCCCCGGTCGGACTCGAAGTCGTCGGAGAAGACGGTCGTGCCGCCCCCGCCGCCGACGGCGAGCTGGACGGCCGCCGTCCTGGTGAGCGAGCCGGACGTGCCGGTCACGGTCAGGGCGTGGGTGCCGGTCGGCGTGTCGGCGGCCGCCGACACGGTGAGCGTGGCGTCGGCCGTCCCGCCGGAGCCGACCGTCACCGAGGCCGGGGAGATCGTCGCGGTGACGCCCGAGGGCTGGCCCGAGACGGTGAGCCGGGTCGTGCCGGCGAAGCCGTTCTGGCTCGCCACCCGCACGGTGGAGGTGGCCGAGGCGCCGGGGGCGACGCTCAGCGAGGAGGGCTGGGCGCTCATCGCGAAGTCCGGCGCCGTCGAGCCCGCCTTGTGGCAGGTGGCCGTGCCGCTGTCGGTGAACGTGCGGCCGGCGATCGGCACGAAGTCGAACCGGTAGCCGGTGCTGGACAGGGTCAGCTTGAGCACGCCGTGCGTGTTGGCGTTCTTGGCCTGGAGGTTGGCGGGGTTGCTGGAGCTGAGCGAGTAGAAGCTGCGGCCGCCCGTGCCGACGAGGATCTCCCTGATGCCGTTCGGGTCGGCGTTGCCCTGGTGGTCCTGGAGGGCCCAGCGCTGTAGTTGTGGTCGTGGCCGGCCAGCATCAGGTCGGCCTTGTTGTCGTAGAGGGCCTTCCACAGCGGCCTGGTGTTCGTGGCCGCGCCGTGCTCGCCGACGTTGTAGAGCGGGTGGTGCAGGTAGGCGGCCGTGCACGGCTTGGTGTTGGCGGCGAGGTCCTGGCGCAGCCACTTCTCCTGGTCCGACCCGGCGCTCATGGAGATGTTGCTGTTGAGGGCGACGAAGTGCCAGTCGCCGATGTCCCAGCTGTAGTAGCCCTTGCCGCGCGTGCCGGCGCGGGCGCCGAAGTAGTCGAAGTATCCCGAGGCGCCGGAGGTCCTGTACTCGTGGTTGCCCGGCGTGGGATAGGTCTTGTCGAAGAAGGCGCCCCAGGTCTGCTTGTAGGGGCCGTTGTACTCGCTGAGTTTGCCGCTCTCGTAGGCGTTGTCGCCGGTGGTGAACACGGCGGCCGGTTTGATGGCGCCGGTGATGAGCTTCGCGGTGTCGGCGCAGGCGCTGCCGCAGATGTCTCCCGCTCCGGCCACCACGACCTCGGCCGCCTCCAGGGGCCGCGTGCCGGCCTGGTAGCCGTCGACGGCGTACGCGCTGGACGGGTCGCTGAAGTGCGGGCGCACGGTGACGCAGTCGCCACGCAGGGCCCGGGTGGTGAAGACCCTGTCCCGCCAGGCGTCCCCGGTGAAGCGGAAGGCGCCGCCCGCCGAGCCGGTGACGGTCAGGCTGTCCTTGCCGCGCAGGTCCAGCCGGGTGAAGCGCAGGCGCAGCCATTCGGCGTCGGGACCGCACACCTCGCGGGGCGCGGCGCCGGCGGCGGATCCGGACACGGTGACGGCGGCCGTGCCGGCGCCGCTCTCGGCGAGCTGCGGCACTGCCGCGGCGGCCGCCGGCACCTGCGCCGCCATCGGAGCCGGGGCCGCCTGGGCCTGGACGGGGTGGGAGGGGGATGCCTGGGCCTGGGCCGGTGCCGCGCCGAGCGCGGCCAGCATCGCCAGGCCCGCCGTACCGGACACTATCCGGCGGCGTTCATGGTGCAGGATCACGGACGGTGTTCCTCTCGAGTGGGGTTCGGGTGGATGTCTCCGTGGGCCCCACGGTGATCGGAGAGTTACCCGCCGCCCGCACGCAGTCAATGGCGGTGTCGGACGGGCTGACAGCATTCAGTGAATGGCGGGGCGGCGCGCGGGCAGGTCAGCCGGAGTCATGCCTGACCGGCGCGTCGGCCAACACGTGCCGTTCCGCGAATTGCCGCCGTGACGCCACCCGTCGCGGGCACGATCGGCGGCACCCGCGGGCGCTTCCTGGAGCCTGACCGTGTGAGCGGCGGCCGTCAGGCGTTCCGCTCCAGCCAGGCCACGATGTGCTCGACGTAGCTGTCGACATACCTCAGCGGCTTGCCGCCGAGTTCGAGGACCGCCACCAGGTGGTCCACGCCGAAGGTCCGCTCCCAGACGCGGGCGCGCCGGTAGGTCTCGCGATCG
Organism: Nonomuraea sp. NPDC050691; assembly: GCF_040654455.1. NCBI lineage: Bacteria > Bacillati > Actinomycetota > Actinomycetes > Streptosporangiales > Streptosporangiaceae > Nonomuraea > Nonomuraea sp. NPDC050691. The sequence goes on along the minus strand of NZ_JBFAIA010000007.1, from coordinate 16,455 downwards.
ACGGCCCGGCGGAGGTTGTCCCAGCCGTGCCACGCCATGAAGGCGGCGTCGATCGCGGGATCGAACAGGTGGGCCCGGTCCCAGTCGAGGACGCCGACCAGCCTGCCGTCATCGCCCCAGTGGACGTTGTTCCCGACGAGATCGCCGTGGACGAGCGTGTCGGGGGCCGGCTCCAGGGCCATCGCCTCGTCCAGGCGCCGCCGGCCCTCGCCGCGCCACCTCTCGGGGAGCCGCGGGACGACCTCCTCGGCCAGGATCGTCGCCCAGTTGTCGCGGCCGTCGTGCTCGCGCGGTGCGGGCAGCAGGGCGCGCAGCTCCGGAGTGACGGGGAACTCCCGTAGAGCCCTGAGCAGCGCGCCGGTCCGCGCGGGATCGCCCACGCCCTCGGGGAGCCCGGAGCCGTCGATCCACGACACGGCGACGGCCGCCCGCTCCTCGAACCTGGTCACCGGGGTCAGCGGCTCGGGAACGGCGAAGGGAAGCCCGGCGGCGGCGATCAGACGCAGCAGTTCGGTACGGCGCGGCAGGGCCTCGGCTCCGGACGGGCGCCGGCTGACGCGCACGGCCGCGACACCGGGAAGCAGGACGACGTCGTGGATCCCGCCCCGGACGAACCGCGCCGCGTCGAGGGAGGCCCCCGGCACGAGCGCGTCGGCTATCGCCAGCAGGTCGGCGGGCACACGGGCATTCATCCGTCGGCTGCTCCTGGTCGTGGTGACGCTGACGATCCTGGCACTGACATTCTCGCGGACCGCTGTTTCAGCGGACAGCGAGTGCGCTGACAGCGCGGTCCAGAAGGCTCTGAACCGTCAACAGAGATCCCCTCACGTATCGGAACAGCGCTGTGAACACGAAGATCCGGGCCGGCGTCCTGGCCCTCGGCGTCGCCATGACCACCGCCGGCACGGACCAGGCGACGGAGGTGGCCCTCGGCAAGTCCTTCGACGTGCTGATCCACCTGCACGAGGTCGAAGCCGCCGAGATCCTGCCGTGACGCGCGAGAACCGGACGACGGCGGCCAGGCGACCGGCGTCGTCCGGTTCGAGGTGCAAGTCTGCGAGTGCGTCCTTACGGGCGCGGGTCGAAGGTCCACACGGCGCGGGCGCCGGGGCCGACGGCGAGGGTCGAGCGGCCGATCCGCTCCTCGGTCATGTACGCCACGGACTTGTTGAGCACGAAGTCGACCTGCTTCAGGCCGGCCTGCTCGCGCGCGACGGAGTCGAGCTGGATCCGGGTGCCACCGCCCGTCGCGACGACGCCGCCGTTCGCGAGGGACTTGACGGTGAATCCGCCGGTACGCAGCAGCGGAACCATGGTGGCGAGGTCGCGGGCGGGGACGCCGATGCGGATGGCGGTGATGTCGCGCATCAGGCGGTCGCGGTAGTCGTCGGGAAGGTAGCGCTCGCGGCCGACGTCACCGGGGAAGCTCTCCGGCTCGGTGTTGCTGCGCGGGTCGGCGAAGTACTCCGGCAGGTACTCCATCGCCCAGGGGTCGAACGCCTCGTACTGGTCGCTGAAGGTGCGGATGGTGTCGAACCACGGCACCTTGACGCCGTCGCCGAAGTCACGCGTCTGGCGGTACGGGACCGGGGTGATCCCGGATGCCTTCAGCCGCTCGGTGACCGTGGCGAGGTCGCCGGCGCGCTCGGCCGAGACCGCCAGGCCGGCGGAGCCGAACTCGGCGTCCTGGCCGGGCAGGTCGCCCTCGCTGAACAGCTCGATGTAGGTCTCCCGGCCCTTCAGGTAGCGCCCCTTCCAGGAGAACCCGCCGCCGGTCGTGGTGCGCACCTCGAAGTTGGCGAACTTCTTCAGGTACTCGGAGTTCTCGACCGCGTCGGCGGTCTCCTTGTCCACGACGCTGTAGGCGTGGTTGTAGAAGAGCAGCTGACGGTCGGTCGACGGCTGGGTCTCGTCGGCCACCGAAGCGCTCGCGCCTCCGGCGACCGCCCCGGTCAGCGCGACGGTGAAGGCCGCGGTGAGGACGGTGATCGTCCGTAAGGTTCGGTTTATCAGCATGTGCGCGATCTTAGGCCGGTAAGATCAATTCCACTGGGGATTTGACAATCTCCTAACATCGCGATCGAAACGGCGCAGGAACCCGTCGTCGAGGATGAGGAACCGGGTGATGCCCCGCACCCGATCGCCGGCAAGGGTGAGCACGATCACCCCCGCGGGTTCACCGGCGAGGCGGCAGGTGAAGGCGGGCTGCCCGTTGGCCCGCGTGGGGTCCAGCAGCGGGCGGCGGCCCGCGCTCCACGCCGCGCTCGCCCGCAGGAACGAGGCGATCGCCGCCACGCCGTGGTACTCATGCGGCGCGGGAGGCATGGCCAGCCACGCGTCGTCGGTGAGCAGGGTGACCAGCGTGTCGATGTCGTCGGCGGTGAAGGCGTCGGCGAAGCGGCGGACCAGGTCGCGCTCCTGCGCGGATTCCGGTTCGGGGGCGTCGGCGTGCTGCCCGCCGCCCGAGCTTTCGGCGCGGTGCCGTACGAGCGAGGCGCGGGCCCGTTGCAGCAGCCCCTTGACGGCGGTCGGCGTGGCGCCGAGCATCGGCGCGGCCTCGCCGAGCGGGTAGCCGAGCACGTCGCAGAGCACCAGGACGGCGGCCTGGCGCGGCGGGAGCCGCTGGAGCGCGGCGACGAACGCCAGCTCGACCGCTTCCCGCGCCGTGTAGCGCGCCTCGGGGCCGGGTTCCGCGTCGGGCACGAGCAGCGTGTCGGGGTACGGCTGCAGCCACGGCACGTCGCCGTGGCGGCTCGGCGGCGGCGGCTGGAACGGCGGCTTCGGCTCCGGCGGGACGCGGCGGCCGCGGTCGCGCAGCGCGTTGAGGCAGCGGTTGGTGGCGATGCGGTACAGCCACGACCGCAACGACGCCCGGCCCTCGAAGCCGTCCAGGCCGCGCCAGGCCGCCAGGAGCGTCTCCTGCAGGACGTCCTCGGCGTCGGTCAGCGACCCCAGGAGGCGGTAGCAGTGCAGCAGCAGCTCCCGCCGGTACGCCGCGACCTGCGCCTCGAACGCGATTTCCGCCACGACCGTTCCGTTCCGCGCGCTTCCGGTGTCGTAACAGGCGACACCGGAAGGAGACATCATGAGCGACTCAGCATTGCAGATCGCGTTGGCCCACCACCGCGCGTGGACCGGCAAGGACCTCGACCTGGCGATGAGCTACATCGCCGACGACGTCGTGTGCGACGCCCCGGCGGGGCGGCTCACGGGAGTCCGGGCGTACCGGGAGTTCCTGGGGCCGTTCGCCGAGCAGCTGCTCATCAGGGCGGAGATGATCGCCGCGTTCGGAGACGACGACACGGCCCTGATCATGTACGACGCCGAGACGATCCCGGCCAGGAGCGCGCCGGCCGCCGAGTGCGTCACGGTCCGCGACGGGAAGATCGTCTACAACAGGTTCATCTTCGACCGGACCCCGTTCGCGGAGTTCAGCCGCCGCCAGGAGCAGGCCCGGCGGTGAGGCGACCGCCGCCCGGGCTCGGCATCGGGTCCGGGCGGCGTCCGGGCGAGGGGGCAGCCGAGGCCGTGGTGCGCCGGGTCCACGGTCAGGACGGCCACCGCCGGCGTGAAGAACGAGGTCCACGGCCCGTCGCCCGGTCAGGCGGGCTCGGCGGCGTTCGGCTGCCCGGACTCGGTCGCGGCCAGGCATGGCAGTCCGGCCGATCGGTAGAGCACGACGATCAGAATCACGGTGGCCGTCAGGCAGGCGACCCCTGCGACGGCCCCCAGCCCGGCGTACCCGTGGACGGCCAGTGCCCCGAGCGCGCCCATGCCGGTCACGGCCCAGCGCAGCACGTCGAGGAGGGCGGCCCTGGAGGTCTCGCCGGCGGGACGGACCCGACGGATGACGGCGTCGGCGATCCCCCAGACGGCGATCAGGGCGCCGGCCGTGCACGTGAGGCCGACCACGTCCCCGACGAACTCCGGAACGGATCCCATGAGGGATGTGACCACGGCGGCGAGCGAGACGCAGACCATGGCGACGGCGGCGGACTCGGCCCGGTCGAACGGGTCGCCGGCGGCGCGCCGCAGCTGGGACAGACCGGCCACGCACAGACCCCACCCGGCGGGATCGACCAGCAGGTCGAAGCCGTTGACCTTGAAGCTGCCGAACGTGATGACGAAGCCGGTGGCGATCTCGGCGACGGGGCGCATGCGGGACAACCTTCCGAGGGTGGGTCAGAACAGGTCCGGGCTCATGGCGTCGTTGCAGACCTTGCCGGCGAGTCCGCGCTGCCAGGCGATCGGGACGCTCCTGCCGTCCACCGTCAGCTGCCCCGACTTCCAGATCACCTCCGACGAACCCGGGCCCATCCAGGTCGTGTACGTGAAGCGCACCGGCTGGGGCTCGCGCGGCACCGCCGCGCAGTCGGTGATGACGACCCGTCTCGTCCACACCTGCAGGTCGCCCCCGTTCACGGTGACGGCGTCGGGCTCGTCCGGCGTGTCGCCGGCGGGCAGCAGGCGCAGGCCCGGCACTTCGGCGGACAGGCCGGTCACGGTGAAGGGGAGGAATCCTTCGTTCTCAAGCTCGATGGACAGCGGAGTGGACAGGACGCCATTCTCGTCCACCTGCGCGCTGAGGAAGAAGTCGTCGAGACTCCACCGGATTTGTGGGGATATCACGCCGGATGTCGATAAAGCTGGCGCGACGAGAACGAATGCCAGAAAAACGGCCACCGCCCTGCGTAGTCGCCTCCGCTGGTGCGGCCAGCCGACGACACCAAATTGCCCCCATATTTCATCCGAACTCACGATATAGGACCATATATGGTGGCAGTTTGTGACGACAGGCCAGATGATGTCTTGGGTGGCGGCAGTTCTCGCTGTGCTGGCGGCCGCCGTGCCGGTGACGCGGGAACGGCTCACCCGATTCGCCGCCATGACCGGCCTTTCCGTCACGGAGACGAACGCCGGACAGGTCGTCTCCCATTTCACCGGTTCACGTCGGTGGCGGCTGGCGGCCGTCGTCGCCGCGGTTCCCCTGGCCGGCCTCACCCAGGACGTGTTCTACCTGGTCGTGGGCTGGTGCGCGGTCGACGTCCTGCGCGGTTCACGGCGACCGGCGGGGACGTCCCAGGTCAACGACGACGCGGCAGCCTACCGGGCGGCCTGGCTGCTCGCTCTGACCGGCGCCGTCGCGGCGAGCGGCTTTCTGCTGATATCCCAGGGTCCCACTCCGGCGCGTTACGTCCATGCCGCCGTCCTGATTCTCGTGGCGGCAGCCGTGTCGTACGCTTCCCGGAGATCAAGCGTCATACCCGCGTCCGAGCCGGCGGACGACGCCGGCCGGGCCGAACCCGCCATCGGCCGCTGGTCGGCGCGTAACCGCTATCTCGCGGGAAGCGCGATCGTGTTGTCCGGCGCGTTTCTCGCTCCCTGGCAATCGCCGCGGAGTGAACTCCCCGAATACTCGTTGCCGGCGACTTCCTCCCCGGAACCTGCCGCGATCACGAAATTCGACGGGTACAAAGGGCCCACCTGCCCGTGGTTCGACGAGATCGACGATCCCTGCCGGTGGTGGTCGGTGAACGGGCAACCGTTCCCGCAGGCCGCTCCGTACGTCGTCGGCAGGAACGGAGCGCCCCGGCGGGCGCCGTTCACGCGCAGCCCCGACAAGAACGCCGTCGTGTACCTGGACAGGCTGAGCCGCCGCATGGTGCACCAGGACGCCGCGGGCGTCCACCCCCTCACCGGCCGCCTCGCCGACACCGCCGTGCCCACGCCCACGTTCGCCGGGCAGAGCAGGTACGTCGCCCTGGCCAAGGACGACGCCCAGGTCACCGACACGACGACCTGGACCACGGTGTCGATCCCCGGCGCCCGGAAGGTCCATGACCTCAACCTCCGCGGCGTCGTCGTCACGACAGCCTCCGAACTGCTCGTGCTGGACCACCGGGGACAGAAGCGGATCAGCCTTCCCCTCGCCCGCGTCCAGGACTCCTCCGACGACACGTACCACCTGCGCCCGGACGGACGTCGCCTCGTGGCCGTCCACGTCTACGAGGGGAGCGTCGAGACCTACGACTCGGAGACCGGAGAGCGGCTGTCCCGGGTGCGGCCCGCGTTCCGGGGCGGCGACGACCTGGACGCCGGCCTCGGCTGGTCGGAACGGGGCGCCTTCCGCGTCCGCGGTTCGCCGAGCGACCGCGTCTACAACGTCGACCTGGCGACGGGGAAGCTCTGGAGGGGAGAGCGGCCGTGACCGGGCGGAGCGGTGACTACTGGCAGGGATTGGTGGAGGCGTCCACCGTCTTGTCCTTCAGTGAGTCGGGGATCACCGAGGCCACGCGCACTCCCGGCCAGTCCGCGCCGATCACGAGCTGGACGATCGGTCCCGACGCCTTGCCGGTCGGCGTGGCGGCCGGCGTCGAGGTCTGGAACCGTTCCGTGGTGGCGGGCTTCACCTTGCCCGCGACGGGGGTGCGCTTGTCCTTGCTGAGCCGGGCCGCGACCACGTCGGCGTAGGCGGCGCCCTCCTGCTGGCGTTTGGCGTAGCGGATCGAGGTGACGGCCGTCTCCGGGGCGTTGCCGGTCTCGGTCACCACGAACCCCTGGGCGGCCAGTTCGTCGGCGGCCTTCTTGGCCAGCCCGCCCTTGCCGGATCCGTTGAGCACCTGGACGCGGACCTTGTCGCGGGGGATCTCGGCCTGCGGGGCGGCGGAGGCCGACGGACCCGGCGAGGTGGCGGGCTGGCTGACCTCGACGTCGCTGCGCAGCCGCTCGAAGAAGTCGTCGGCCGCGGGCTGGGCGAGCTGGACGCGGTTCTTGTCGGCGACGTACGCCTGGACCGGGACCGTGATCCCCTTCAGCTGCCCGGCCGACATGCCCTTCACGCTGCGGGCGATCTCCAGCATGCGGGTCAGCGACAACTCGTCGTCCACGGTGACGGCGGCGATGGCGGCCTGGAGGAAGGCGTTCAGCCGGCCGGGGTCGGTGAGCATGCCGCCGTCGGTGACCTTCTTCATCACCTGCGTGAGGAAGATCTGCTGGCGTTTGATGCGGGACAGGTCACTGCCGTCGCCCATCGAGTAGCGGGCCCGCACGTAGCCGAGCGCCTGCTCGCCGTTGACCACGTGCTTCCCGGCGGACAGCACCAGCTTCGCCTTGGGGTCGTTGACGGCCTTGGGCAGGCAGATCGAGATGCCCTGGAGCGCGTCGATGATGCCTTTGAAGCCTGTGAAGTCCACCTTGACGAAGTGATCCAGCCGCAGTTTGGTGAGCGACTCGACGGTCCGCATCGCGCACACCACGCCGCCGTCGTTGAAGGCGGAGTTGATCTGCCGCAGCCCCGATGCCAGAGGGGTGCCGTTCCTGCTCGTGCAGGACGGGATGACCACCATGAGGTCGCGCGGGAAGCTGACCAGGGTCACCTTGTCCCGGTCCGGCGACATGTGCAGCAGCATGAGCGTGTCGCTGCGTTCGCCCAGGCCATGCGAGGTGGCCCCGTACTTCTGGTTGTTGCCGTCACGCGAGTCCGACCCGAGCAGGAGCACGTTCAGCGCGCCCGTCTCGGGAGGCCGCTGGTTGCCGAGGGCGGGCACGACGCTTTCGCGCTTCAGCCCGCTTTCGAGGTTGCGGTAGTACGCGTAGCCGCCCAGGAGGGCCACGACGAGCACGGCAGCCAGGGCACTGGCGGCCCAGTAGCCCCAATGGGGGCGCGCGGCTCCCCGCCGGGGAGTGCCGGCCGCGACGGCCGGTGTGCGGCGAACGCCTCGCATACCCATAGATGCCCCGTTTATCCGCACAGCATGAAGATCGCGAACACGGTAGCAAAGCGGACGGGCGCCGGACAGGTGGTCGAGCTTCTTCGGTCGGCTCAGAGGTGCGCCTGTCTGGTCAGAGGTGCGCGAGTCTGGTCAGAGGTCCGCGAGGAAGGCGAGCGCTGCCGACCAGGCGCGCTCGGCGGACTCGCGGTCGTGGTCGGGCAGGCCCGGGTCCGTGAACAGGTGACCCACGCCCGGGTACCGGAACACCTCCACGTCCGCCCCGGCCCGGCGCATCAGCAGGTACCACGCGTTCTGCCAGTCGACCGGCTCGTACGTGTCGGGGTCGGCGACGTGGAGCTGGACGGGCAGGTCGTCCAGGTACGCCCCTTCGGGCAGGTCGGACGTGCCGTGCATCAGCAGCAGACCCCGGGCGTTCTCGTCGGCCAGGGCGAGGTTCTGCGCGAGCGCGCCGCCGAGGGAGAACCCCGCGTAGACCACGCCCTGCCCGGACAGGGGAGCCGCCGTGGCGACGGCCCGCTTCAGCAGCTCGTCCCGGCCGAGCTCCTCCTTGATCGCGATGGCGTCCTCGGGCGTGCCGACGACGCGTCCGTCGTACAGGTCGGGGACGCGCACCTCGTGGCCGGCCGCGCGCAGCCGCTCGGCGGCCTCATGGACGGCGGGCCGCAGGCCGTACTGCGAGTGCAGGAGCAGGATCCGTGCCATGGGCCCCAGTTTAGAAGGGGCGCCTCTGTCACTCCTGTACCGCACAATGTCCTGATGATCCGTCCACGCTTATCCGCCCTGTCCCTGGTCCTGCTCCTGATACCGGTCGCCGGTTGCGCGTCCGTGGACCTCGGGATCTTCGGCAGGACCAGCTACACGATGTACAGCGAGGCCATGGAGCCGACGATCAAAAACGGCGCCCACATGTCGGTGCGGCGGGTCGGCGACGGGTACGTCCCGCGCGTCGGCGACATCATCGTCTACCGCCAGCCGGAGGGCTGGTCCGAAGATCCTCCCGATCGGGACGCCCAGTATGTCTCACGGGTCATCGGCGTACCGGGCAGCACGGTGAAGTGCTGCGACGACCACGACCGGCTGGAGCTGGACGGCAAGGCGCTGGACGAGCCGTACATAGCGGAACTCCCGGCTTCCGCCCTGGACTTCGACGTGCAGGTGCCGCGGGACAGGATCTGGATCATGAGCGACAACCGGCATTCCGCCCGGGACTCCCGCATTCATCAGGACGCCCCCGGCGGCGGGACGATCAGCGTCTCGGACGTCGTCGGGGTGGTCGAGGATCCGCGGAAATCCTAGGCGCCGACCGGTTCCAGGAACTCCAGGCGGTTGCCGTGCGGGTCCTCGCTGTAGAAGCGGCGCATGCCGGGGAAGTCGTCGTCGAACGTGACCGGGTAGCCGGCCTCGCGGAGGCGGCCGGCCCACTCGTCCAGGCCGGAGACGAGCAGGCCGGGGTGGGCCTTGCGGGCCGGGCGGAAGTCGGTCTCGACGCCCAGGTGCAGCTCGATGCCGTGTCCGCGGAACCAGCAGCCGCCGCGTGCCGCCAGGGCCGGGGGCTTGGGGATCTCGGCCAGGCCGAGGACGCCCTGGTAGAAGTCGCGAAGGGCCTGCTCGCTCCCGGGCGGGCAGGCGAGCTGGACGTGGTGGAGCATCCCGTCTTCCTCTCGGTATCTTGATGTCAAGATACCGTGGATCCCTCCGAGCGGAGGGCGGTGGCCAGCTCGTCGGGTGTGAGGCGGCGGGAGGCGACGTAGTAGAGCACGGAGCCCGCCGGCAGCTCGGTCCGCCAGTCGGGGTTCACGAGCAGCTCGTCGCCGGTGCGGGCGGCGAGCAGCGTGGCGCCGCAGCGGCGGCCGAGCGAGAGCTGGCAGCGGTCCACCAGCACCGGTCCCAGCGACTCGGGCAGCCGCACCGAGTAGGTCTCGGCGTCGCCGTGGGTCATGAGTTGGGTGTACACCTCGGCGATGCCCGGGTCGCGCAGCTCCTCGGTGATCATGTACGGGCTGTGCCACTGGACGCAGCGCAGCGTGTCCCGGACGTACCGGAGCTGGCGGACCCGTGAGACGTCGCGCAGGGCCACGACGAGGTGCGCCCCGTGGGCCACGTGGTCGGCGGTGATCGCGACCGCCAGCGCCTCGTTGTCGTCACGGGCGTCGACGAGCACGCTGTGCGCCCGGTGGACGCCGGCGCGCAGCAGCACCTTGTCGTCGGTCAGGTCGCCGCGCACGAACGTCACCTCGCGCTCCGGCATCGGATGCGTCTGGACCTCGTCCCACGAGCAGAGCACGATGCGGCACGAGCCGTCGGCGGCCAGCTCGTCCACCATCTGCTCGGTACGGCCGGGCGTGTAGCCGAGCAGCACGATGTGACCGGACATGTCCACGGTGACGGCACCTCGCATCCTTCGTCCCTTGGCCCGTTCCAGGGCCGACGCGAACCTGGTGAAGACGGTCGTCAGCGTCGCGATGCCGCCCGCGATGACGTACGCGCCCACGACGTGCCCGGCGGCGGTCTCCGGGTACAGGTCGCCGTAGCCCACGGTCGAGGCGGTGACGACGAAGTACCACCAGTAGTTGCCCGGCGCCACGATCTCGCTGCCGGCCGGCTCCGCGAGCGTCATCAGCGGCCAGCTCGTCAGGAACACCAGCGTGAAGACGAGGACCGGGGTCCACCAGGTGTGGAGGAGGGCGAGCCGGGCCAGCAGACGGGCGAGGAAGATGGGCACGCTTGTCCTCCCGCCTGTCGCCCGCTGTTCTGCGGTCACCATAACTGGACAAACCCCACAAAGCAGCCCCTGGTGGCGCAGGAGCATCAGGCGTGCGCGGACTCCTCGGAGTCGTCCGGGTCCGCCGGGGGTGTGGCGGGGAAGGCGTAGAGGCGCAGGTACATGGGGCGGGCGCCGGGTGGGGCCTCGTCCCGGGAGTGGGTGTGCCTGAGCAGGAGCTCCATGTACGCCTCGAAGAACGCCTCGAACTCCTCGTCCGTCATCCAGCCGAGCCCACGTGACGCCTTCACGTGCTCCGGGTCGCGTTCGTACGCCCGAGGCAACCCCTCCAGGAGCCGCAGATCCTCCTCCAGGCCGAGGCGGTGGAACTCGGCCAGGATCGGGCGGTCCTCCGGAGCCAGCCGGTCGGGCGTGGGCAGGCGCATGTCGCGCGGTGCCGGGGCCTTGCGCCACCAGCGCTCCCTGCCGGTCGAGCGCTCCGGTATCTCCTCGATGAAGCCGTACTTCTCCAACTGGCGCAGGTGGTAGCTGGTGGTGCCGGTCTTCGCGCCGAGCAGCTCGCCGAGTGTGGTGGAGGTGGCCGGGCCGTGGACGCCCAGGTGGCGGAGCATGAGGCGGCGCATCGGGTGGGCCAGGGCCTTGAGCCGGGCCGGGTCGTCGAGCAGGAAGGACTCCGGGGGCGCGGCCTCATCCGTCATGAGGAGGAGTCTAGTACTGCAGAGGGATTTCTGCCGAGAACTGTTTGCCGAGATATCTCTGCAAAGTATTGTCGGCAGACATGAGACGCATGCTGGTGGCGGGACTTTCCGCCCTTCTGTGGTGCCTGCTCGCCGCGCCCGGGGCGTGGGCGGCGGCGGCCGTACGAGACGACGAACCCGTGCCCGCCGTACCCGGTGATCTGAAGGCGGCCGAGGTGACCTTCCGCGGCGACGGAGGGCTCGTCATGCACGGGACCGTCCTGTCGCCCGCCCGAGGCGGGGGCGCCCGCCCCGGGATCGTACTGATCCACGGAGCCGGCACGGGGACGCCCCGAACCAAGCTCATGGGCGAGGCCGTCGAGTTCGCCCGCAGAGGGCTGTCGGTGCTGGTCTACGACAAGCGGTCCGTCGGTTACTCCCTCTTCCAGCGCTCGTACGCGCAACTCGCGGGCGACGCGCTGGGAGCCGTGGCGACGCTGCGCGAGCAGCCGGGGGTCGACCCGGCGAAGGTGGGCGTCTGGGGGCTCAGCGAGGGCGGCTGGGTGGCGCCGATGGCCGCCGCCCGGTCACGCGACGTCGCGTTCGTCGTGCTCGTCGGCGCCAACAGCCAGCAGCCGCTGGTCCAGCAGGCGTGGGCCGTGCACGCCGGCCTGCGGGCCGCCGGGGTCTCGGGACGGCTGGTGGACCGCACGGAGCCCGACCTGTACCGGGTGCTGGCCGACGGCGAGCTGTTCCCCGAGCCGTACTACGACCCCGCTCCGACCATCGGCGCCGTCCGCCAGCCGGTGCTCGCCGTCTGGGGTGTCCACGACCTGCTGACGCCCGCCCGGGAGAGCAGCGCGGGCTTCGCCGAGGCGCTGCGGCGCGGCGGCAACGAGCACCTCACGGTCCGCTACTTCGCGGACGCCGACCACGCCGCCCACCGCACCCCCGACCGCGGCGTCACCCGGCTGCCCGAGCTGGCCCCCGGCTACGCGGACCTCGTCGGCTCCTGGGTGACGGACGTGACCTCCGGCCGCCCGCCCGCGAGCGGCACGTCCGGGCCGGAGCCGGTGCAGGCGTCCCCGACCCTTCCGGTGGAGCCGGTGGACTGGTGGGAGGCGGCCGACGTGCAGCTCGGAGCGCTGGTGGTGATGCTCGCCGGGTTCGCCGCGTACCCGCTGGCGGCCCTGGTGCGGCGGGTGCGCGGACGCTTCGCCCCTGCCGGCGCCGGCGCTGTCGTCTCACGGCGGCCGGTGAGCGCCGCGGCGCGGCTGCTCAGCGCGGGCGGGCTGACCGTGGTGCTCGGGTCGTTCGGCTATGTCACGTACGTGGTGATGAAGGGCGGCAAGCTGGCCAGCCCGGGACCGCTCCTGGGGGGGCGGCCGGTGGTGTGGCTGGCGCTCCAGGCGCTGGCGGTGGCCTGCGTGGTGGCCACCGCCGTCACCGGGCTGGCGTGGTGGCGGGGGCGCGCGGGTGTCGCGGTGGGCGAGCGGGTGCGGCTGGCCGCGCTGCTGGCCGGGGGACTGGTGCTCGTGCCGTGGGGGCTGTACTGGGGGCTGCTGCTGCCCGGAATGTGATCTTCCGGGGTGGATGACGTTGTGTCGGTGGCTGCTGCTACACAGGGGTCATGGGTGTGAGTGTCGAAGAGTTCCTCGATCTGGTGGAGAAGCTGCCCGAGGTGCGTATGGAGCGCATGGCGACCTGGGTCAGCTTCAAGGTGCGCGGCAAGGGGTTCGGCTACCTGTGGGAGGAGACCGAGACCGTCGGCGTCAAGGCCACCGTCGAGGAGCAGATCGCGCTCGTGGCCGAGCGGCCCGAGGTGTTCGAGCCGCAGTTCACCGCCGGGCGTTTCGGGTGGGTGGTGATCCGGCTCGACCGCATCGACTACGACGAGCTGTTCGAGCTGGTGGCCGAGGCGTGGTGCCTGACCGCCCCCAAGACCCTGGTGACGGCCTTCGAAACCGCCCACCACATCGGGGGATAATCTGGCATTAATGCTGACAACGAACATCCGGCTGCGCGAGTGGCGCGAGGATGACGCCCCGGCCGTGCTGGCCGCCTTCCAGGATTCCGACCTGTCCCGGCAGGCTCCCTGGCCGGTCGTCACGCTGCAGGACGCGCTCGGGTGGATCGCCTCGTGGGACGGGGTGGGGCACGCGTTCGCGGTGACGCTCGGGGGCCGCGTCGTCGGCAACGTGGCGGTGGCCCGCGTCGACGCCCACGCCAACGGCTGGGTCTCCTACTGGACGGTACGCGAGGCGCGCGGCCGCGGTGTCGCCCCGGCCGCGGTCGAGGAAGTGGCCCGGTGGGCGTTCCAGGAACGCGGGCTCTTCCGGCTGGAGCTGGGGCATCGCGTCGACAATCCGGCCTCGTGCCGGGTCGCCACCAAGGCGGGCTTCCTCGCCGAGGGGATCGAGCGCGGGAAGCTCGTCTATGACGGGGTCCGCTACGACGTCGAACGCCACGTCCGCCTGGCCACCGACTGACCCGCCGGCCGCCCCGACTCTTCCCGGTCGCTGCTCTCCCTCGCCTCCTCTCACGGTGCCCCTCCCGGTCTCCCCGTGACCCCCGGTCTCGCCGTGACGCCCCGTCTCGCCGCGGCTTCCGGTCTTGTCCTGACCCGCGCGATGGGGGCCTCGGAGGTGGCTGGCGGTGGTCGTGCGGGGGCGTCGGGGGAGGTGGCTGGCGGGTGGTCGTGGGGGTGATCTACCCTCGGAGGGGTGGACAGCGAGAGCCTGGCGGCCGCCGGTCTGCTGGCGGCCATGAGCCGGGCGGCGGCGAGTCTCGCCGAGTTACGTCACCCCTTCGTCCGCAGCGAGCCCTTCTCCTACTTCTTCCCCCCGGCCGGCGCCCGCGCGGGCACCGTGTTCACGCTGCCCGACGGCCGTGAGGTGAGCTTCGCCGTCTCCATCGTCGCCTCCGGCGGGGCGTTCCAGGTGGACGGCGCCGCCTCGGCCGAGGGGGAGGCGCTGCTCGACCTGCCGTCCCGCACGACTTCCGGCATCCGCGACGGCATCGCCCTTCTCGACGACTACGCGGCCGAGCTGGTCTCCTCCGCCGCACGCCTCATCGATCAGCTCCTGGAGGAGCTGGTGTGACAGCAGGATGATCCAACTGGACGTCATTGTCTGATTGTCAGACAATGACGGCTATGAAGACAGGACCTCTGGCCGTCGTGGGCGCCGCCGTGCTGTGGGGCACGGCCGGCACCGCGGGCCTGCTCGTCTCCGCCGACTCGGTCGCCCTGGCCGCCGCCCGCCTGGTCATCGGCGGCGCCGTCCTCGCGCTCGTCGCCGGCAAGGAGATACGCCGGGCGGTGAGCCCGGGCACGCTGCTCGCCGCCGCCGCGGTGGCCGCGTACCAGCTCTGCTTCTTCGCGGCGGTCGGCCGGACGGGCGTGGCGGTCGGCACGGTGGTGGCGATCGGCAGCGGGCCGGTGTTCACGGGGCTGCTGTCGTGGGCGCTGCACCGCGAGCGGCCGAGCGGACGCTGGGCGCTCGCGACCGCCGCCGCCATCGCCGGATGCGCCGCCCTCATCGTGGGCGGCGGCGAGGAGGCCGGCGGCCGGGGCGGGCAGATGGTGTCCGGGGTGCTGCTCGCGCTGCTGGGCGGCCTGATCTACGCCTTCTACGCGGTCTCCGCCGCCCGCGCCATCTCCAGGGGGGCGCCGTCCGACGGGGTGATGGGCGTGCTGTTCGGCGGCGCGGCCGTGATCATGCTGCCGGTGCTGCTCTGGCGCGGCGCGGGGTGGCTGGCCGAGCCGATGGCCGGGCTCGCCGTCCTCTATCTCGGGCTGGCCTCCACGGCGCTGTCCTATTTCCTGTACGGCAGGGGGCTGCGCACCACGCCGGTGGCCACGGCCTCCACGCTGGCGCTGGCCGAGCCCGCGGTCGCCGCCCTGCTCGGGCTCGTCGTGCTGGGCGAGCGGCTGGCTCCGGTGTCGTGGGCGGGACTCGCCCTGCTGGCGATCAGCCTGGTCGTCGTGGCCGTGCCCGACCGGCGCCCCCGGCCGAGCGGGCCCGAGCTCCCGTCCACGGCGGGCGACCCGGTCACCGGCGAGGTCCCGTCCACGCCGGGCGACCCCGTCGTGCCTGAGCCAGTCGCGTCCGGGAGAGTGCCCGGAAGCGTGTCCGGCAGGTCGGGGAACGGGCGGAAAGGAGGTTAGAGTCTGACCCGTGAGCCTGCCCCTCAGACCCGTCTCGGCCGTCGGCGCCCTGGCCGGTGAGCTGCGCCGCCGGGTGCTGTCCGGCGAGATCGCGCCGGGCACCCCGCTGCCCGAGCAGGAGATCGCCGCCAAGTACGGCGTGGCCAGGCCCACGGTGCGCGAGGCGCTGGCCGCGCTCGTCCACGAGGGCCTGCTGCGGCGCGAGCGCAACCGCAGCGCGTACGTCCCCGAGGTGACCCTCGACGACCTCGACGACCTCATGTACGTGCGCCGGCCGCTGGAGGATCTCATGGCCCAGGCCATGACCGGGCGGCGGGTGGCCGAGGCCGACGCGGCCCTGGCCCGGATGGACGCGCTGCCCCCCGAGGCGCCGTGGGCCGACACCGTGGCCGAGCACATGGCGCTGCACCAGGCGCTGATCACGGCCGTGGGCAGCCCGCGCCTCGACCGCCTGTACGGAACGCTCGCGGCGGAGACCCGGCTCGGGCTGGTCCGGCTGCGCGAGGTGTACGAGGACAGAGAGGTGCTGGTGCGCGAGCACCGGGAGCTGCTGGACGCGATCGCGGACGGCCCGGTGGAGGCGGTGCGGGCCGCGGTGGCGGCCCACCTCGGGCACACATGGGGCGGCTGAGCGCCAGCCCTTGCGGTACGCCCCTCCGACTCGCGAGAATCGCGGCCATGCACGGCAACCCGATGCCGGACTCCTACGTGTATGTCACGGAAGAGGGCGTGACCCGTCACTACGCCGACGGAAGCGTCGAGGCCCTCGCCTGGGAGGACGTCGTCGAGGTGCGCGTCGCCGCCGAGACGGACTCCGAGGTCCTCTACATCCTGCTCGACCGCGACGGTGAGGGCTGCGTGGTGCCGAGGTCGGCCACCGACTCGACGTTCCTCGCCCGCCTGCGCTACCTGCCGGACTTCGACCTGGACCGGCTCCAGCTCGCCGCCGAGTCGGCGCGGGACGGCGCCGTGGTCGTCTGGCGCAGCCCCGACCCGCCGTCCATGCTGCCCGACCTCGAATACGACTAGCGGTCTCACGAACACGGATTCCCGAGGACGACTAGGAGCTGTTTCTTAGATCTGCTGACGGCCTCTGTCTGGCTTGCCACTCTTGGCGTATGGGTCGTGGTGATCTGACGAATGCCGAGTGGGAGC